>WFZV01000058.1 GCA_015489395.1 Bacteroidales bacterium | reverse complement strand
CAGGTGCGACTCGCTATGTACCATTGATTTAGCTTTATTTCGGGGTCGGCTTCATACATAACAAGGCACCGACCGTGTCGGCATGACTGAATTTCATCTCGTCGGCTTTGCATAGCCTCATTGCTTTTTGTAAATTTTGTGCAAAATCTTTACCCCAGAAATCCAATGGCTAAAATTGAAGACTGGGTGCGCTTTATCAGAAAAGAGAGGATTATTGGGTTAGGTTATTGGTTCCACATGGATATGCACATTCGCTTACTATTAATTATATTGAAAAGAGAAAGCATCTGACCCTTTATAACTTTCTGGGCGAAAAGCTGGATAAAAAATTTGTAGAAAAGCACCACGACAGGGGTTATACCTTCCACTTTCTGAACGAAGCAAAAATCACGCAACAGGATATTGAAAATTATTAAAAAAGGGATTTATTATTGCTTTCTGAAAAAATAAAAAGAGAGAATGAAAGCAAGAAGAGTAACATTGAACTACCAGATGTGACAAAGATTGGTTATAGGTTTCTTGACCAGCCACAGACTTTTAAAGCCTTTCACACTTTTGATCAAGGTTTGGCATTTGATTTAATTGGAATTGACGACGATGATGAACTTATCCTGGAAATTGCCAAAGACCTGGGCAGAAAGTTTAACCAAGAAGAAATTGCAGTGGGTGATGTGCATAGTTATAGCTTTGTTGTTGTCCTACCATTTTACAAAAATTATTTCTGGCTTCTTGAATGGCTCAATAAGAATGTAAAGTGTTGATTTACAGCCAAATATTTTAATGCTCAACTGTTAGAACTACGTCCTGTGTGATTTCATGTGTTATGTTAGCTAATAGGATAAGGCGATTCTTGTTTTTAGCTTGGATTTTTCATAAATTTATAAAAATTAAATTCTTCATCCTATGAAACCTAAAAAAGATTATCAAAAGAGAAGCTATTGGCTCGAATCACTTGGAGAGGTGATTCCAAATCCTTCCTTAAAAGGCGAACAAAAAACAGACATTGCAATAATTGGCGGAGGTTATACAGGCATGTCCACAGCCTATCATTTAAAAACTTATGATTCTGGAGTTGATGTGACATTACTTGAAGCTGAGATATGCGGTTATGGAGCAAGTGGTAGAAATGGTGGTTTTAACATGACTTTATTCGGTCTGACACCTTCTTTTACTAAATTTTTCTTCGGTGTAGAAAGAGGTAAACAAGCCAGAAAATTTATGGAAGAGGCTGTGGATTATCTTGCCGATTTTATAAAGACCAACCAGATAGACTGCGATTACGAAGCTTCTGGATATCTGTTAGTTGCCACGAACAAAGCCCAGATAAAAAGATTGGAACACGAGATAAAAGTCGCGCAGGAAATGGATTACAAGGGAATAGAAATCTGGGATAGAGAGAAATTGCTTTCAGAATTCAAAACCGATAGGTATTATCTCGGTTGGTATGAAGCACGGTGCGGCATTTTACATCCCGCAAAGTGGGCCAGGGCTTTGAAAGTAAAAGCCGAAGAGGTTGGAACAAAGATTTACGAATACTCGCCTGTTATTGAATTTGAAAAGCGAAAAGCACCTGCAGACGGTTATAATTTTGTTTTAAAGACTCCAGAAGGCAAACTTTATGCTAAAAAAATAGTCTTTGCGACAAATGCTTATTCAATTCTTGTTCCTCAGCTGTATAAATATCAAACCCCTGCATTTACAAGGATAGTTATGACAGAACCTCTCTCTGAAGAACAAATGGCAAGCATTGGCTGGAAAAACCGCGCTGGTATTGAAGATGCCCGTGATTTTATCCATTATTACAGGTTGACCCGTGACAATAGGATTGTTCTTGGCGGTAGGGATGTTGGTGTTACTTACGGCAAGGACCTGGAAAAAGACCTGGACGAGAAGAATTTTGAAGAACTTAAAAAGTATTTGTTCTGGGTATTTCCGCAACTAAAAGGTATAAAATTCACACATCAATGGGGCGGTCCTGTGTCAATCACACTTGATATGGCTCCTGCTATCGTTTTTCTGGGTAAAGACAAAAACGCTTTGTTTGCTTACGGTTACATTGGTCATGGCGTATCTGCAACATTCAACACAGGCAGGACATTAGCCGAGATACTTCTGGATAAAGATACAGACAGAACCCGCTATTTCTTTGTAGGCAGAAAAATTATTCCATTTCCGCCTGAGCCATTTAGATATGTCCTGAGCAAAGCAATTCGTGGTTATATGAGGCTGGAAGATAAATTAGTCTATGGAGAAAAAGATATCAAATAGCATTATAGATTAATTTTTTGGGGATTTTTCCCGCCGCGATTTTCGTTGGGACAATCGATCCGATTGTCGTTTTTTCGTTGGGACAATTGATACGGTCGTCCGTTTTCAATCGATCCGATTGTCGCTTTTTCGTTGGGGCAATAGATCCGGTTGCCCGGTTTTCGTATGGGTAATTGAT
>WFZV01000057.1 GCA_015489395.1 Bacteroidales bacterium | reverse complement strand
GGAGATGTGTATAAGAGACAGACTTAATCCTAAATCAAATAATAACAACAACCATCCATAAAGAGCATATCTCGAAATTTTATTTAAGTCACTAACTAAAAAGACAAAAATGAGCGAAAAACCTAAAGCACCATTATACGCTATTTTTTTCACGCCAATATTTGAACCTAAAAATGAAAACAAAAGCATAAGTCCGATTAGCAATAGCTCTATCCACGGAATATAGCCATTTTCTATCATAAGCAGTAAATAAAGCGAAATAAACACAGCCAACCCAAGGAAAAACCAACTTTTATAATTCGCTGAATACAATCCTCTATATGCAAATTCAATAAAAAGCAAAAACAAAACCGTTAAGAATATCATTAAAACTAAGCCGTTAAAATCATTACTCCGCTTTCTTGCTAAAATCTTATTACTAACATAAACCAGTGGAAAACTTACAATTAAATAACCCAAAATCATCTTAAAATCAAAAAAATACTTACGTAATATGATTGAAAGGCTATGATCAAAACCTGGTGGCACACAATAATTATATTTAAATTTCAAAAAATCTAAAATCACTGGTCTTAATCGAACTCTTAAAAATAACAACACCATAAATCCAATTAAAATCCCACCTGAAAAACCTATTAGGATTTTTTTATCAACAACTCTTCGCTTAATCGCTTCATAACCAAACACAATCAAAAGCAAAAACGAAAAAAACATTGCTGTCAATCGCGTATATAAACTCAAAATCCAGATCATTCCAAACAACAGACTTGAGACTATGCTCCTACTTCCTAACATCCAATATCCTAAAAAAATCAACATTGCAAAAAACAATACAGCCACCTGATCATAAGGCATAATAAACCGAATAAAATTAAAACTATACCCAAGTGCAGCTCCCAACGAAACCAAATATACAGCCAAATCTATTTCCCTTTTACGTAAAATTGCTGCTTTTACTGCAAAATAAATAATTAAACTCACCACCAAAGCTGCAACGAACCTCTCATAAAGCAAATAGGGCTGACGATAAATACCAAAAACTAAATGCAACAGCTTATAACTCAAAGGATTTACCTGCACTGATAAGTCACCCTTAGGCAAAAAATAGCTTAAAACCAGCTGAAAAGGCTCATCGGTCATATCAAATCCGTAAGGCAAATCATACATAAAAAATACAATCGCATAAAAAAAAGCCCAAAAGGCTAAATACCGCCTTTTGAGCATATCATTAACCCAAACCGGAATAGCGATTATTCCTATTCCAACAATTAACTTATTATAAAAACTTACTGACAATGAACAATTTAGCACACAAATCGGCAGCATAAAAACCAGTCCACTGACTAAAAACCTCAAAAGAAAATTTACAACGCTGTCATTTCCAACCTTGCTTTGCTCCAATTTGAACATTTTGCAATAAACCTTACCTAAGCCTCAAAATTACACGACAAAAGTATTACTTTATTGCGTAAATACACATAAAAATAACAAATAAAAAATCTAATCTCGAACGGCGTCTTACTATTCAACCTTCACACGGCTACCTTTGCTATGTGCTGCAAATTCTGGTGCATACATACATTGTATTGTTGTCATTCCGCCGGATAAATCGCCTTTTACAGTCGCATAAAGCTTATATTCAAATACATACTTGCCCTTAGGCAGATAATCGACAAAGAAATTGGCCGAAGCATCACGAATACTCCTGTAATACCCAAGACCGTATTTCCATTCATACCCAGACATCTGTCTAACAGGCTCAAAGCCTGTGGGACGTAAATCTTTTATGTGTACATACTCAAGATTTCGATCAGTCTCAATGATAAGCCGTACCACCACAACATCGCCAACTCTTATAGGCGATTTGACTGTAATTGGCTGTAAGTGTGTACCTTTGTCGTCTTTGACCTGCAAATAAAGTTCTCGCCGGATTTTCAGATTAGTGTTCCAGGCTCTTATTTTGTCGATATCCTGGAAATACTGAAAATAAACAGCCCCCCAGGCAGGATGGCGATTAGGATTAGTCACTGTGATTTTGCCCATATCAGAAGTGATTTGCCCGGCTGGCCACACTTTCATAAAATATCCTGTACCTGCTTCAGTTTTTTCTATAGTTTTGGTTAAATCAGTGTTTCCAAGCTTTATTTTCACTGGTTCGTTTTCTGCAAGCCAATTGTAACCAGTAAAGACCAAACTCCATATTGCTTCAGCTGTAGCAATAGTTGTTGGCCAATGGGTTGTTTGTTTCTGCTTTAGTAACCATCGTTTTGCGCCTTCGACAAACGCTGTATCGTGGGTAATCTGGTCAACGGCTTGAATTATCTCTGCTTGTGTTTCGATTGGTGCCTGGTACCAGAACCATCCAGGTTTATTTTCAGCCCAATAATAGCCCATTTCATCGCTATACAAAGCCCGCTGTCGGAAAGATTCGATAATCGTTTTTGCCACATCAGCATCATCTTCGAAATTATATAAAGCCATGGCAGCCTGCGCCTGACTGTAAAGGTCAAGAGTATTCCAGTATTTTTTTAGCTGTTCGTAGAAATACTCGAACGATTCACCATAATCGATAAAACTGTCCGCTAAGTCGCTGTACATGCTCAGCATATAGAGATATTGCACGATAAACGGCGTTAGATGATTTTGTTTTAATTCATCTTTGCTGTACCATTTTTTCAGTTCTTGATAATATTTATCTGCCTGTTTCTCAGTAAATTTGATAGCGTTAACCAGATTTTCGGTATAATTAGAATAATCGAACACTTGTTTTTGCTGTAACCGTGCAAACCCAATTAAAATGTATTGAGTTACAAACCAGCTGCTTTTTCCTCCGTGGAACCATGGCCAGCCTCCGTCAGGGTTCTGGTTTTTAAACAGTTTATCAAGAGCTGTTTGTTGTTCGTTAGTCATTTTGTTAATGTCGAATAAAATTGCGATTCGCTGGCGTTGCTCTGTTTCGCTCTGTCCTTCCAGAAGCCATGGCGTTGCCTCCAAAACGATTTGTTTCAGTTGTTGTTTTTTCTCCAATTCGCTTACAAGACTCTGGGATTTAGTTTTTTGCCATATCTGGAACACACGCTTTATATTCGGGTCACTATTGGCAATGTAGCTTGCCAGTGTATTTGCATAAAATCGCTCAAAAAGCTGCTCGTTGCACTCGTGCGGATACTCCATCATGTAAGGCAATGCCGCTATTGCATACCACACTGGATTTGAGTTGAACTCGAAAGTGAACTTGTATGGTTGAATAGAATTGGAATTTTTGTTTAAAAGATTTGTTATGGTGAAAGTCTTTGTCTGTCCGCCGTTTACTGGTAATGGCTGACTCTCTGTTACTAAAATACGGTTCGAAAGTACAGGTATTATATCTCGCTGGCCGTCGGAATATTTGCCGCTCTTAGCGATTACTGTATAAATTATCGGCGAAACTTGCCCACTGGGTATTGCGATTTTCCAGCTAACCTGGTCAGATTTATCTTTTTCTAATGTTAAAATCTGATTTACCGGGCTTTGTATAATGTTTAAAACTTTGCCAGTATTGGCGTCTGTCAACTGCAAGCTCACTGCTATATCTAATTTTTCGTTCGATTTATTGGCAACTTTTGCACTAAAATACAGTGTATCGCCTTGACGAACGAATCGCGGCACATTTGGATAGACCATCAGCTCTTTAACCGTATTAACCTCACGACTTAAAAGCCCATAAAACAAATCTTTTGTGCTGGCAAACATCTGAAAATGCCATCTGGTAAGACTTTCAGGCACTTTAAACCGAATAACAACCTCACCTTTTGAATTTGTCATCAATTTAGGATAGAAAAACGCTGTTTCTGCAAAATTCTCTCGTATTTCTACAGGCTGTTCTGTATTGCTTAATTCC
>WFZV01000056.1 GCA_015489395.1 Bacteroidales bacterium | reverse complement strand
TCCTAAATTTGAATCAATTAAGGCTTTTTTAAACATAAAACTAATGAAATTCTGCGAAAAATTTTTCTTTAAACTCTTAAAAATCAAGTATATGAAGCGTAAAAATTTAATTTTCATTAACCTGCTCCTGATTCTGCTTATCTGGCTTGGCTGTTCTCCAAAAAATACCCAACAGCAGTATAAACCACAGCTACGGCAAATCGTCGAAAACTCTGTTTACCACAAAGCACAAAAATCTGTCCTTTACGAAGTGAACATCAGACAATATACTCCACAGGGTACTTTTAAAGCTTTTGAAAAACACCTGCCACGACTCAAAGATTTAGGCGTTGACATCCTGTGGATTATGCCGATTTATCCTATTGGCGAGAAAAACCGCAAAGGTTCGTTAGGCAGCTATTATTCTGTTAGAAATTATACTGAAGTTAACCCGGAATTCGGAACCAAGCAAGATTTCAAACAACTGGTGCAAAAAGCTCATCAATTGGGCTTTTTAGTCATTCTGGATTGGGTGGCAAACCATACTGCCTGGGACAACCCATGGATTTACCGGCATCCTGAGTGGTATGTCCACGATCAAAATGGAAATATCGTGTCGCCTTACGATTGGACAGACGTCGCAAAATTAGATTATTCAAATCCTCAAATGCGGGACTCTATGATTGCTGCAATGAAATATTGGGTTGAAAACTTTGATATTGACGGTTTTCGTTGCGATGTTGCCGGCGAAGTACCAACTGATTTCTGGGAACAAGCACGTATCGAACTGGAGAAAATAAAACCGCTATTTATGCTCGCAGAAGCCGAAGAACCTGGTTTAATGTGCCAGGCGTTCGATGCATATTACGGTTGGCACCTGTATCATATCCAAAACCAATTATCGCAAAACAAAACTAACGCTCTTGAGCTGTATTCATATTTCACCGGTCATGCACGCGATTTTCCTTCTCGAGCTATTCGTATGAATTTTACTTCTAATCATGATGAAAATAGCTGGAACGGAACTGTGTTCGAACGTATGCCGCATAGCTATAAAACTTTTGCTGTTTTTACTTTTGTTGTGCCTGGAATCCCTTTGATTTATAGCGGTCAGGAAGCTTGCTTGAATAAAAGGCTAAAGTTTTTCGACAAAGACACAATTCACTGGCAAACTTGCG
Organism: Bacteroidales bacterium; assembly: GCA_015489395.1. Classification (GTDB taxonomy): domain Bacteria; phylum Bacteroidota; class Bacteroidia; order Bacteroidales; family S143-33; genus S143-33. The sequence continues at coordinate 4,755 of WFZV01000056.1, read as the reverse complement.
ATATGACTGGTTTGTACAAGCAACTCATTACATTGAAACACAGTCATAAAGCACTAACCGCTGGCAAAGACGGCGGGAAATTTATTATCCTGCGAACCACAAAACCCACAAAGATATTTGCTTTTGTCCGTCAAAAAGATAGCGATGTTGTATTTTCAATCTTCAATCTCTCGCAGGATACAGTCAGATTTAGGCTTAAATCTGACCTGGCAAACGGCTCATATACAGACTATTTTACCAAAAAACATTTTTCTGTCGATACCAGCTTAAAATTTACGCTTAATCCATGGCAATACCTGGTATTGGTCAAATCAAACGAATAATAATTTGAAAAGCCCTGCGAAAAAAATTATATTTGCGTGTAATTTTGTGTTAAAATTTTAAAACGTCTTAAATATGTTGCTAAAAGACAAAGTTGCTGTCATAACCGGTGCGTCCCGTGGCATTGGCAAAGCTATTGCAGAAAAATTCGCCCAAAACGGAGCTAAATTAGCACTGATTAGCCGTTCTGACGGTGCAATTAAACTGGCGCAGCAATTGAACGATAAGGGATTTACGGCTAAAGGCTATCAATTGGACGTAAGCGATTATCAGCAAGCCCAGCAAGTTGGGCAGCAGATATTGCAGGACTTTGAAACTGTTGATATCCTGGTCAATAATGCCGGTATAACTCGCGATACTTTGCTTTTACGAATGACTGAGGAGGATTGGGACAAAGTAATTTTGGTCAACCTCAAGTCGGTTTTTAACATGACAAAAGCCTTTTTGCCGACTATGGTACGCAAGCGCCAAGGTGTATTTGTCAACATAAGTTCTGTTGTAGGCCGTGGAGGAAATGCAGGCCAGGCCAATTATGCTGCTTCTAAAGCAGGTATTATCGGCTTTACAAAATCTGTGGCAAAAGAATACGGCAATCGCAATATTCGTGCAAATGTCATCGCACCCGGATTTATCGAAACAGATATGACTAAAGATTTGCCTGAGAAAGTCGTACAGGAATACGTGCAGCGGATTCCTTTGCGACGCCCGGGAAAGCCTGAAGATGTGGCGAGTGTTGCTTTGTTCCTGGCATCTGACATGAGTTCATACGTAACCGGTCAGGTGATCAATGTTTGCGGTGGCATGGACATTTAGGTAAAATCGTTAATTGGCATCAAAAACGCGATATACGCCAAAGGGCTGGCACGAAGTGCCAGCCCTTTGGCGTTTCAGTTGACGTGTAATCAGCTTTTTAGAAGAACTTTGTACGATAATCCTTAATTTCAAAGTCACGTTTGATTTTATCGAAAATCTCAGCACCAATACGTGTACGCATACCTTGCGTTAAGTTCAAAGCAGTTTGTTGTACTTCTGCTTGTGTTGGTTTAGGCGGATTGTTAATTGAAACAGGTTCGACTAAATAAACGCCTTTTTTGCCTTTGAGCGGTCCGAATGGCTGATTGAGCTTGAGTAAATCTAACGAGCCAAAGATAACTGGCTCATAACCAACTCCGAATATTGCAAATGCGCTGAATGAAACGTTTTGAGCTGTGATAACTTTAGATTTTGCTGCTTGTGCAAAGCTGTTTAAATCGTTCGTTGGAATGTTTTTCTGCTTAATGAGCTGTAAAATATAATCGCCTTTTTTCTGGTTGAGGACTTGTTGTTTGACGTAATCTTTAACCAAATCATAAGGCAAATAACCTGCAGGTATTACCTGGACTAATTTAGCCACAACGTACATTGTTGTCTGGTCAAAGACGTTCGAAATATCACCTTTTTTAGCGTTAAATGCCCAGTGAACGATATTTCTTGCTGATGGCATACCAGGGATAATGTATGTACCTTTTGTCAGGTTGTTCGCCATTTTGACCATGTAACCTTTTTGCTGTGCGACTTTTTCGAAATCGTCCGGTGTCTTGCAAGCTGAACGGAACAAAGCAGCTTCACGGTAAATTTTATCGTAAGTATGCTGCGATGGTAAAATGTCAATCATCAAGAAAGCTACTTTGACTTTTGGTTCAAAGCTCTTTTGGTCTAAAATTTCGACAATGTGATAGCCAAAACGTGTTTTTATGACTTTGATATCGCCTACTTTACCCGAGAAAATAAAGTCGTTAATCTCTGGAACCATCTGTCCTTCAGTTACATTCTCGTAACGTCCACCGTTTTTGACTGAACCCTGGTCATCAGAATATTGACGTACTAAAGCATCGAAGTTGCCGCCGTTTTTAATTACCTGCAGCAAACTATCTGCGATTTGTTTTGCACGGTCTAAGGTCTTAACTTTAGGATTTTGTGGCGAAATCAGGATATGACGGAATGTAACAGTATCAGGCCGAACCTGACGTTTGAGCAAACGTGCCAGAGTGTAAGCATTTTGATAAACAAACGGTCCATAAACATAACCAGTATCAACGACGAAGAACAAGCTGTCTAAAGGCTTTGGTAACTCAGATTTTGTGTAGAATTTATCGACGTATTGATGGTCAGAGTTGATGTTGACAAAGTCAACCGGGTCTGAAGTCTTCTCAAATTTAGGCTTAAGCTTTAATATTAAGTCTAATTTAGCAATGCTATCTTCGTGAGATGGTGTAATAGCAAAAGCTACGTAAAGGATTTTACGGGTTTCCTGTGATTGGTAGAATTGTGTTTTGTGTTCTTCGTAATATTTTTTCATGTCAGCTTCTGACACCTGGATAAGTGTGTCAGGAATTAGGCTGTAGAAGTAAGGAGCGATTTGTAAATCGTATAATTTACTGCGTTCGTAGTAATTAATTTTTGCGTCAAAGTCAGTTGCAGTGAGGGCCTGGGTAATTAAAGCAGTGTATTTCTGGGCTAAACGTTGGGTTTTAAGGTTTTTCTCAACGTAAAGCCAGAATTTTTTAAGTTTAGGATCACGGTCTAAATTCAATAAAACCTGACGGGCAAAGTTCGGGTCAAATTGTCCTGTTTGTGGGTTACGGAAGATTTGTCTGACAATGGGAGCAGGATTAGGTCCCAAAACCATGTCTGAAAGTTCCTCGGGAGTAACAGTAAGACCTGTATTTTTCTTAATTTGTTCTAAGATTTTCTGTAAAATCAGCTGTTCCCAAACCTGTGTACGTATCGAAATCATTGTCTGATCGTCCAGAGCCTGCTGTCCTGTCATTGTCTTGTAATAGTCAATAGCGTCGTTCAGGGCTTTGTCATATTCCTGGTAATTAATAGGTTGCCCGTTAACTTCTGCGATATAGAAACGTCTTTGTCCCCATAGCGCTCTACCTGAGCGGATCATATCGCCCAGAATAAACAGAAGTAAGGCTAAACCTACTATGATAGCAACTAATTTTCCGTGATCGCGGAGTTTTTGTAATATAGCCATTTTAGTCGTAAGTTTTTGGGATTTAGAGAAAAAAATTTAGTCAACGTGATTAACGGTAACGAGGTTCGTCAGAGACTGTTAACTTTTTACGTCCTTTTTTACGGCGACGGGATAAAACTTTGCGTCCGTTTTTGGTTTTCATTCTTTCACGGAATCCGTGTGTATTCCTGCGACGACGTGTTGATGGTTGATAAGTTCTTTTCATCTGTTTTTAAGTTTTAGCGTTTCACAAATAGCCTAAAATTAACGGTTAGCAAAAATAGAATTTTTTATCTTTTTGGCAAAAACTATTTTTATTGAGAATGTTTAAATCTTCTAAAACACGGCTAAAAGCTCATTGATTTTTACGCAGAGATTACGGATTGACTACGTTGTTGTAAAAAGTATCGTATTCGTATTTGGTATCTTTGAAGATTTTGTTGTTTTTGTCGAACATCAACGAATTTGGTGAGTCGATTCTTTTCAGGATTAGCTCGCTGTATGAAAGTTTTTCGACAACATAAGTTTTTTCGATTGTAAAGTAATTTAAATCTTTGGAAATGTGTAACTTAGTGTGTTTGTCGTCCAGCCAGTCCCAGGAATAAATTGTATAATCGACATCATAACCCAGGTTATTGACTAAAATGTCTTGTTTGTCAGGGTCGTCTTCACGTTGAAGGTCAAAAATTACCATGTGATGGTCTGGATAAAAGCGGTAAACCGTGTATTCAGGTTCCTGATCGTCGTTTAAGTATTGTATTGTCCAGTCTTTGCCAGTTAATTTGTTGGTCGCAGCGTTTTTGCTACAGCTGAAAAAAAGTCCTGTTAATGCTAAAAATATTAGTAATGCTTTAGTTTTCATTTGTTTAAGTTTTTTAGTTTTGTGCAAAACTAATGTTTTATTTTGACATTTAGCTCATTTTTAAGCTTTATCAACATAAAATCAATTTCGATTCTGAAAAATTTGTTAACGATTTTTATTGACTGCTATTTTGGTTAATGCTTTTAAGTTTAAAGGTTTCCAGTTCGCCCAACGTTACGCCTACAATAACTATGACAATACCTAACACATTGAACCACGTAAAACGTTCGCCCAGGATTAAATACGAGAAAATTGCTGTAAAAATAGGAATTGTGTTGGCCAGCAAATTGGCTCTGACAATGCCAAGATGTTTTATACCATAAGTAAAAAACATAAACGCCAGTGTCGAAGCGAAAATCGATAATTCTATTATTGGTGTGAAGTATTTTAAATTTATGCCTATGGCTAAAAATTGTTTAAAATCAACGATTAAAAACACAGGCAGGAACATTAAACTACCAATGAGATTTTGATAAAAAATTATAGTGAAAACATTATACTTCTTCGAGATTTTTAAAACATAAACCGAATAAAAAATAGCCGATAATACAGCCCAGAGCATGAGTAATAG
>WFZV01000055.1 GCA_015489395.1 Bacteroidales bacterium | reverse complement strand
TGATAGTTGCAATACACGGAAAATACGTAAGTACGAAAATCATAAAAGCTAAAGCCACTGCTGGAGTAAAAATTAACTGTCCTTTCCTTGGGCCGCTTTCATAACGAGCTGTTTTTAGCTTGTGTCTGAGAATGTGGTTGTTATCAGCCTGGTAAAGTACGCTCATAGTAGTGACCACAATTTCTTTTGCAGATGTTCCAGCCATTAAACTAACAGTCATTTTCCAGTCGAATCCTAAAGGTCGCATGATAGGTTCAAACACACGTCCCAGCCGCGCTATATAAGATTGTTCCTGGAGTTTGGTTTTGTACTGCAAATCTAATTTGTCCAGAGTACTGTCTAATTTAGTTTTATAAACCGTTGCCTGGGCAGGGTTAGCTTTTGCGAGGGAGTCGTAATAAGCCTGGACCTTAGTTTTTTGGCTTAAATAGTATTGGTCTAATTCCTTCGGGCGCGGGAAATTTTCCAAAGCCCAAATAATAATCGTTGCAATAAGTATCACACCGCCCATTTTTTGAAGGTACTGCTTGCCTTTGTTCCAGATGTCTTTTAACAAAATTTTTGTTGTAGGCCAGCGATAAGGCGGCAGTTCCATGACGAAAGGAGCTTGATTTTTTCTAAAGAGCGTTTTTTTGAAAAAAATCGCCATTACGATGGCCACTAAAATACCCGTTAGATAAATCAACAAAAGTCCTATACCTGCGTATTTTGGGAAGAATGTACCCAGGATCAAGATATAAATCGGCAGTCGTGCGCTACATGACATAAAAGGGTTTATGAGCATCGTCAGAATCCGGTCGTTGCGGTTTTCGATTGTTCGAGTAGCCATAACAGCGGGGACATTACAGCCAAATCCCATTAGCAGCGGAATGAATGATTTACCGTGTAAGCCGATTTTGTGCATCAGTTTATCCATAATAAAGGCAACTCTGGCCATGTAGCCAGTATCTTCCATTATCGCAATGAAGAAAAACAAAATCAGAATGTTAGGCAAAAAGACCAGTACGCTGCCAACACCGCCAATTATACCGTCGATTAATAGGTCTTTGAGCATACCTGGAGGCATGAACTTACTTAATAATTCACTGACCCAGTTAACTATATCTTCCAACCATATCATTGGATATTCGCCTAATTTAAAAGTACTCTCAAACATTAGCCACAGAAACAGGAAGAAAATCGGAAAGCCGAGGTATTTGTTTGTAACAATCGAATCGATGATTTTTGTTGTCTGGTATTTATCGGATTTGCCTTGTTTGTAAGTTTCTGCAAGTGCGCCAGAGATAAAGCCGTAGCGTGCATCAGCAATGATTATTTCAGTATCTTCTTTGAGTTGTTTTTCTATATGTTTAATCAGCTTGTTTGCCAGTTGAATGATTTGTTCGCCATTACTCATCATTTTGACGTTCTCATACATGTCTTTGTCTTTCTCAAAAAGCTTGATAGCGATGAAACGAGGATTAACAATGTTGGTAAAAGGTTTGTTTTCTTCTATGTCGATTAGTTTAACCAGTTTTTCGATAGCTTCTTCGATTTCTTTGCCATAGTTGATTTTTATAGGACGTGCAATTGGATTAATGCCTTCGTAAACATCGATAACAGTTTTAAGCAGCTGGTCAATGCCATAGCCAGTGGCAGCAATAGTAGGTACGATTGGTATGCCCATTAGTTCGCCTAATGCCTGGTAGTCTAATTTATCGCCATTTTTCTGCAGTTCGTCGTACATGTTCAGAGCAATAACAATGGGTATATTCATGTCGATTAATTGCGTGGTGAGGTAAAGGTTTCGTTCCAGATTTGTGGCATCAACAACGTTTATGATAACATCAGGAAATTCGTACAAAAGATAATGACGAACGTAAATTTCTTCGGGAGAGTAGGTTGTAAGTGAATAAGTACCAGGTAAATCTGTGATTTCGAATGTATAACCAAACCGTTTTGTTTTGCCTTTTTTAGCGTCAACGGTTACTCCGCCGTAGTTGCCCACGTGTTCGGCTGCTCCTGTGATTGTGTTAAAAAGAGTAGTTTTACCGCAGTTTGGGTTACCGACGAGGGCAATGTTTATTGTGTGTGTTTTTTCTTTGATTTTTTGTCTAAAATTTTGAAGTGTATCGACAAATGAAATATTATTTTGCCCATTTTCGGGTTTAATGTAGCTATTAACAGGTTCAACTTCGATAAGTTCTGCTTCGCTACGCCGTAAAGAGACTTCGTAACCCATTATTTGATATTCGATAGGGTCTTTGAGCGGAGCATAACGGACAACTTTTATTTCTTTACCACGGACAAAGCCCATTTCAATAATACGCTTGCGAAATTCACCATGGCCTTTGACTTTGATAATTACACCTGTTTCGCCCTGTTTTAATTCCGAAAGTTTCATAACATTAGCTTTCAAAAATGTAACGTAAAAATATAGTTTCGCAACCATTTAGCAAATACCCATAAGTTGGTAAAAGGTAATTTTATTTTGTATAAAAAAAGATTTGCTAACTTTGTGCGCAAACAAAAAAGTATTAAGTGATGAAAATAACAATAGTAGGGACAGGTTATGTTGGTCTGGTTACAGGAGCATGTTTTGCCGAGACTGGCGCGACAGTTCATTGTGTTGATATAGACAAAGAAAAAATCGATAAATTGAATCAAGGTATTGTGCCGATTTACGAACCAGGTTTGGACGAGATGATTGACAGAAATATGAAAAAAAATCGTCTGTTTTTTACCACAGATATTTCCGAAGCCCTTAAAGACTCCGAAGCTGCTTTTATCTGTGTTGGTACTCCTTCGGATAAGGATGGTAGCGCAGATTTACGCTATGTTTTGAGTGTGGCACATGATATTGGTAAAAATTTAGACCATTATATGGTTGTTGTGACAAAAAGTACAGTTCCCATAGGCACCAGCGAGAAAGTTAGAGCTGCTGTACAGGAGGAATTGGACAAACGCGGTGTGAATATCGAGTTTGATGTTGCCTCTAACCCTGAGTTTTTGAAAGAAGGTGATGCTATTAACGATTTCATGAAACCCGACAGAATTGTTATTGGTACTGACAATCCTCGTGCAGAAGAAGTTTTGCGTCGTCTTTACAAACCATTTTTGTTAAATGGACATCCAATTTTGTTTATGGATATACCTTCAGCTGAAATGACCAAGTATGCTGCTAATGCTATGTTAGCTACCAGAATTAGTTTTATGAACGAATTGGCTCGTCTTTGCGAGCGTGTTGGAGCTGATATCAACTGGGTGAGAAAAGGCATTGGCTCTGACCCGCGAATTGGTCCTAAATTTTTGTACGCAGGTATTGGTTATGGCGGCTCATGTTTTCCTAAAGATGTTAAAGCTTTGATAAAAACAGGAGAAGAAAACGGAGTAGATTTAAGCATTATAAAAGCTGTTGAGAATGTAAATAATACCCAGAAAAAAATTTTGGTTCAGAAAGTTTTGAATCATTACAATGGTCAGATAAAAGGCAAAATTTTCAGCATTTGGGGCTTATCATTTAAGCCAAATACAGATGACATGCGTGAAGCTCCTGCTATCGACATAATAAATGGTTTGTTGGAGCATGGCGCCCAGGTGAAAGCTTACGATCCTGTAGCCACTGAAAATGCTAAAAAGATTTTTGGCGATAAAATCGAATATTGCGCTGACCAATACGAAGCTTTGATCGATTCTGATGGCCTGTTACTGGTGACAGAATGGAACGAATTTAGATTTATTAACTACAAAGTTGCCTCCAGATTGATGCGAAACAAAGTTATTTTCGATGGCCGTAATATCTACGAACCTAAAGAAGTACGTGAGAAAGGATTTGTTTATTACGGTATAGGTCGTCCTTAATCCACAAAAAACACATTAAATCGTATGCCAAAAACAGTTTTAGTCACTGGCGGAGCTGGTTTTATAGGCTCTCATCTGGTAGAAAAATTGCTGGAGCAAGGCAATGAAGTGCTTTGCGTGGATAACTTTTTTACTGGTTCAAAAAGAAATATCGAACATTTACTTGATAATCCACATTTTGAGCTAATACGGCATGATATAGTGTTTCCGCTTTATGTGGAAGTGGACGAGATTTACAATTTTGCATCGCCAGCTTCGCCGATTCATTATCAGTATAATCCGATTAAGACGATTAAAACTAATGTCATTGGCACAATAAATATGCTTGGACTGGCCAAGCGTACAAAAGCCAGGATTTTACAGGCATCTACTTCTGAAGTTTATGGCGATCCGCTGGTGCATCCGCAGCCTGAAACGTATTACGGCAATGTCAATCCTTTAGGCCCACGTGCTTGTTATGACGAAGGGAAGCGTGCAGCTGAAACGCTTTTTATGGATTATCACCGCGAAAACAAAGTGAAAATCAAGATTATTCGCATATTCAACACGTATGGGCCTCGTATGCACCCGAACGACGGCAGGGTAGTGTCGAATTTCATCGTGCAAGCCTTGCGCAATGAGCCAATAACGATTTTTGGCGACGGCTCGCAGACTCGCAGTTTTCAGTATATCGACGATTTAATCCGCGGTATTTTGTTGATGATGGATACAGACGACAGTTTTATTGGTCCGGTTAATTTAGGTAATCCGCAGGAGTTCAGGATAATAGATTTAGCAAAGAAAATCGTAGAGCTAACCGGTAGCCGTTCAAAGTTTAAGTTTTTGCCTCTTCCTCAAGACGACCCAAAGAAACGTAAGCCAGATATTACTTTGGCCAAAGAGAAATTAGGTTGGTCGCCCAGGGTTAGCCTGGATGAAGGTTTGATAAAGACTATCGAATATTTTGATAAGCTTTTGAAATCTAACGGTTAATGCTGTTTTATCGGGACATAGTAAAAAATTTTTTTGACCGTTTAATAGCTTTGGCTCTGTTGGTTGTTTTGTTTCCGGTTTGGGCAGTAATAGCGTTTTTGATTTATCTGGATTTTCGTGAAAGCCCTTTTTTTCAGCAGTTAAGAATAGGCTATAAATGCCGGAGTTTTGGGATTTTGAAGTTTAAAAAGATGCGTGAGATTTACAAAGATGGCAAGTTGCTGCCCGAAGAAGAGCGAATGACACGTCTTGGCCGTATTTTACGGCGATTTTCGTTGGATGAGATTCCGCAGTTGTTGAATATTGTTAAAGGTGATATGTCGTTTATTGGGCCTCGTCCGTTGCTTGCCCGTTATTTGCCATATTATTCGCCATTGGAGCGCCGTCGCCACCTTGTTCGACCCGGGCTTACTGGTCTGGCACAGGTGCATGGACGTGTGGCTGTAGATTGGACACAGAGGTTTGAGTATGATTTAAAGTACATTGAAAATTTGAGTTTTTTTCTTGATTTAAAGATTATTTTTTTGACGGTTAAATCTGTTGTCGATTCTGCAGTTCGTCCCATTGATAATCCTTTGAAGGTCTTACCACGATTCGACCAATACCGCAATTTTATACGTTTGCCCGGTCAAAATGACGATTTGCAGCAGCTGCAGACATTGATTTTGAGCCATTGTCCAGATTTTGAAAGCGATTTTGTTGCCCGGCTGGTGAAAAGGGATTATTTCGGTAAAGTAGATTTTGATTCGTTTGTTTTGCTTGATGATTTTGATGGAAAATATAATAGCTTCGCGATTTTCAGGTTTGATGACGGCTCAGTTGACCAGATTTGTTTGTACGTTAATACTTCAGTTTGGGCGGAGGACGAAATGAGAAAAAAATACCATGATTTAGCCAGATTATATGCTCGTCATTTCCAGATTCTTAGAAATAAAGCTTTGCCTTCCTGTTAAAGATTTAGTTTTTTGCGACTAAAAAAAGTTGAAATTTTCTGACTAAAGCTTAAATTTGTTCAAATAATTTCAAAAAAAATTAACGCGAATTTCAAGTGGCTACAGACAAAATTGTCCTTGTAACTGGCGGTGCAGGGTATATTGGCAGTGTTTTAGTGCGCCAGCTTCTGGAGCAGGGTTATCGCGTGCGGGTATTGGATTTATTGCTTTTTGGCGGTGAGTCGCTGGTCGAACTATTTAATAATCCAGATTTCGAGTTTATAAAAGGCGATGTACGGGACCAGCAGGTTTTAGAACAAGCTTTAAAAGGCGTTAATTACGTGGTTCATCTTGCTGCTATTGTTGGCGACCCTGCTTGTGCTGCTCAACCGCAGCTTGCTACAGAAGTTAACCTTGAAGCTACGAAAAATCTTTACCATTTAGCAGAGCAGCACAAGGTCGAACGGTTTATTTTTGCTTCTACTTGTTCGAATTACGGTAAAATGGCGGATTCTGACCAATATGTGGACGAGAATTCTCCTTTGAGGCCAGTATCGCATTATGCACGCACTAAGGTTGAAGCTGAGCTGTTTTTATTAGGGCAACCACGTACAAATTATTGTAAACCAACGGTTTTGCGTTTTGCCACGGTTTACGGTATAAGTCCTCGTATGCGCTTTGATTTGACCGTAAATGAATTTACTAAAGAGTTGGCCCTGGGACGGGAATTGGTCGTTTATGGCCAGCAATTCTGGCGGCCTTATTGCCATGTGGTAGATTTGGCGCGCAGTGCTATTATCGCTCTGCAAGCGCCTGAGCAAAAAGTGGCTTTTGAGGTGTTTAATGTGGGCGATACTTCTGAAAATTACCAAAAACAAATGATCGTGGATTTGCTCCGTGAGCAAATCCCAAACGCAAAAATTAAGTATGTCGAAAAATTGGAGGACCCACGCGATTACCGGGTTTCTTTCGAAAAAATTAAAAACGTTTTAGGCTTTAAAATCACCAAACGCGTACCCGACGGTATCCGTCAAATTAAACAAATAATTGAGTCTGGCATTATCACTGAGCCGGACCATCCCCGTTATAAAAATGTCCGCTAATGACCGAGCAATTTCAGTTAATCGTTGATTTTATACGAAAAATTTTTGCTAATCAACAGATTATACCTTTGCATGAGCCTAAATTTATAGGACGTGAGCGGGAGTATGTTTTATCGGCAATTGAAAGTACTTTTGTTTCGTCTGTCGGACAGTACGTCAATAAATTTGAATTTGAAATAGCAAAATACGTAAATTCTAAATTTGCCGTTGCAACTGTCAATGCTACGAGTGCTTTGCATCTGGTTCTGAAAGTAGCTGGAGTTGAAGCTAATACAGAAGTTATTACGCAGCCGCTAAGTTTCGTCGCCACAGTAAATCCAATTGCTTATCTGGGAGCAAAACCTGTATTTATCGACATTTCGCCACAGACTTTGTCTTTGGACCCTCAGAAATTGTACGATTTTTTGAGTACGCAAACTGAGCAAAAATTTGTAAATGGTCGAAAAATCATAATTAATCGCAACACTGGCCGGCGTATAACTGCTTGTTTGCCTGTTCATATTTACGGTTTTCCAGCTCAAATCGACCAAATCGTGGAGATTTGCCAGCAATTCGGCTTGCCTGTTATTGAAGACGCTGCAGAAAGTCTGGGAACTTTTTACAAAAATCAGCACACTGGTACATTTGGGCTTGCTGGTGTTTTTAGCTTTAATGGCAATAAGATAATAACAACAGGTGGAGGTGGCATGGTGGTGACAGACGATATGGATTTAGCAGAAAGAGTACGCCATTTAAGTACTCAAGCCAAGTTACCACATCCTTATGAGTATTTTCATGATGAAGTTGGTTATAATTACCGACTTACAAATTTACAGGCAGCTCTGGGGCTTGCGCAATTGCAAAATTTAGATTATTTTATTCAAAGAAAACAATGGTTGGCTAAGCAGTACGAAGAGTTTTTCGCTGGATTTGAAAATATAAAGTTTGTGACCAGTCCTGAGTTTTCACGTCCAAATTACTGGTTGAATACAGTTATTTTCGATAGTTTTAAAACACGCGATGATTTTATTAAATTCGCACATAAAAACAAAGTCCTTGTTCGACCGGCTTGGAGATTGTTGAATACTTTGCCGATGTACAAAGATTGTTACGTTTACAATATTGATGTAGCCCAGGATTTAGCCCCACGAATCGTAAATTTACCAAGTAGTGTGATTTAAACCTATTTTGAATGAAATCATATAATATTGACGAAATAAAAATTCACGAGAAAACTCCTATTGTTGAGGCACTTAGCATTTTAGATTCTTCTAAAAAGGAGCTTCTACTGACCCATGATGGAGGTCGTGTGACGGGATATGTCTCAGACTTTTTATTGCGGCGTGTTGTAGTTGAACATCAAGGGCTTGATTTGCCTGTTAGTGACTTTGCTATAAAAGATTTTTTTTATGTTAATTCTGTTGATTACGAGCAAATTAGAGACTTTTTTGTGAGAAATAGCAAAGTTGAAATTCTACCGGTTTTAAACCAGAAAACTGTTAAAGTTTATTATCGTTCGGAATTTTTGAACAATCACGTCAAACCTGTTTTTGCGCAGATTCCTGCGGTGATAATGGCAGGTGGCGAGGGTACGCGGCTTTTGCCTTATACTAAAATCATTCCTAAACCTTTGTTACCCATTGGAAATAAGACAATTATCGAACATATTATCGAACGTTTTAGAAAAATTGGTGTGCGTCAGTTCATCCTCACGCTAAATTATAAGGCTAATTTGATAAAGGCTTTTTTTAATGATCAAAATCCAGATTATAAAATCAAGTTTATCCAGGAGCCAAAGCCCCTGGGAACAGCTGGTTCTTTGCATTACCTTGCAGGTCAAATAGATAAACCGTTTTTTGTTTCCAATTGCGATATTTTGATTAATACTGATTTACGTAAGTTTTACAGGTTTCATCTGGAAAATGAATTTGATTTATCGTTAATTGCTGCGGTTGTGTCGTATCAAGTACCTTATGGCGTTTGCCGTGTTGATAAGGGCCACAGTCTTTTGAGTATCGACGAAAAGCCGACTTATTATTTTTTGGTAAATAGCGGGATGTATGTTTTATCGCCCCATGTTTTGGAGCTTATTCCAGCTGACCAGATGTTTCATATTACCCAATTAATCGATAAAATAATTGATAACGGCGGGAAAGTAGGTGTTTATCCTATTTCTCAAAATTCCTGGAAAGATTTTGGTCAGATAAAAAGTGTACATAAATTATTTTTCAAAAATAAAATCAAATAAATCGTTTAATATTAAGTAATTATGAAGCTTAAACAGTTTTTCATCGACCTGAAGGATTACTTTTTATCCATATACTTTTGGCGCACAGTGCTGGGATTGACGATTTTCATTATACTAATTTTAGTGGGAGTTTCGATTTATCTAAGAATTTACACTCGCCACGGACAAACTATCCTTACGCCTGAACTACGCGGGCTTACTGTTGAACAAGCCCAGAAAATTGTTGCAAATAGGCATTTACGGCTAAAGGTCATTGATTCTATTTATCAAGGCATTGGTGCGCCAGGGACGATTGTCGATCAAACTCCACCTTCGAATTTTCATGTTAAAGAAGGACGTACAATTTTCGTGACAATAAAAGCTCTTTCGCCGCGTATGATTACCGTGCCGAATTTGACGGAAATTTCGTTTGTTCAAGCCCAGTACGATTTGCAAAGATTAGGTCTCAAAGTCGGAAATGTGATTTACAAACCCACAGCCAATTTCGATAATCTGGTACTTGCAGTGCTGTATAAAGGCGATACGCTCAGACCCGGCGATAAATTGCCACAGGGCAGCGCTGTTGACCTGGTTGTTGCTAAACGTAACAGCGAAGAAGCTATTGCTATGGATTCATTAGCAGCAGACAGCACGCAGGACCAAATGCCAATTGAATTTTAGTACCAATCATTTCGAAAATTTATTATTTCGCTGCTCAGACCTATGTAAAAAAACGGACTGATTTGGCGGCTGTTGGACTGAATGAGTTTTAGACCAAAACCTGCTTTTAACCAAAAATCTTTAAACACTTTCTTACTGAAAATCAAATTCCAATAATACAGCAATTGCCTGTCACCCTGGCCGATTACTACACCAAAATCGGATACACGGTCAAAATAACTGCGAAAAATATCCTTGCCATAATCCAACGTGTCTATGTCCGCGCCATACAGCGAAATTAGAAATTCAGAGCTAAGTCCAAAACCTGATCGATAATATTTTATTCGGCTTACAGCTTCGTAAAAATTCGCACCCGCTGGATGTGCCAATGGCTGATATAAATTGCCATAAGCTAAAATCGGATTGTCGTGGGAATACGTGTACGGTCGGATAAGTGTGCCTTCTGCCTGAAAAAACAAGTTTTTTACACCAAACAAATTATAAGTCTTTAACCCGGAATTTAAACCATATTTCAAACACCAACAATTATCCCCTGCCAACAAATGCGAAACAATTAATTCATCTAAAACTCCGTAACTATACAAAAAAGTGCTTTTCCACAGGCGAATACTCCCACCAAGACCCAACAACACATTATCCGGCGAACCTAAAGACAGGTCCACTGCACGGTAAAAAATTACAGGATTGACATAATTGAAAAAATCAAACCCACGTTTTGCTCCTAATGAGTCGATCGGGTCTTGCACTACTGTTTCGAACATGTTGATATTCAACCTGCCGAAGCTAAAATCAAAATAGTGCATGATCAAAAAAGCATGGTAAAAATCACGCTGAGGCTGCCGTAAATCTGGATTTTGCAAATAACCTATGCGCCAGCTATACGACACTCGCCAGATATTGACATTCGCACCAACAAAAGGTATAGCTGGCGCATAACTATCGTACCATAATGAGCGATAACCGTGACCTAAATGGAATTTGCTGCGGCCAAATTGAAAGTCAATGTACTTAGTTCTGTAATTTACGAAAATACGTGGGTCTGCAAACAGGTTGAGCCGTCCGGTTTGCCGGGTTTTGCCGACAAATGGCATGGTTGGATGATGCCAATTGCCTTTTAAGCCGTTGCCAAAAAGCAAGTCGCCTTTCAGACTTAGGCGGTTTTTCCTGTAAACCATCTGTACGCCCAGTGCGCTGATACCCTGTAGATTATGCTTTTGGACAAAAAAATGCTGCTCTGTAACTGGCTTTATCGAAAAAGTATCTTTGTCAACACTCAAAAGATATGGCTCAATGCCCAGATGCGATATACTGTCCTGTGCATGCTGGCTCTGGTACAAAAATTCTTGCCAGCTGCCAATGGCTATAGGGATTTGGGCTTTTGATACAACAAACAAAGCAAGTAAAACAGCAATAAACGTTACTTTACGCAGAATGAACATTGCCCAAGCTGTTTGGGATTTAGAATTTTGCTCCAGGTCTGACAAAAGTCTTTTGCTCTGGTCGAATCGATTTGTTTGCAGCTTTGATTAAATCGTTCAATGGCTTTTTGTGTTAATTGGTCTCTAAGCCGTTGGTCAGTAGAGCGAAAAATCACAAAAGCATCGGCTGTTTCCAGGTAGCTGTAGCCCGCTTGAATGAGTTTTACGTAAGTGGTATCAGCTTTAGCCTGGTCTAATTTTGAGCGGATAATAGTTTTTGTCCGTGAAATGAGCATTTGCGGGATAAACAGAACCAAAATTAGTATTACGATAATGCTCAAGATGATTGAAAACGATTTGTATTTTTTTCGCCGTTCGAAATGTATGTCTGTCATGACGTTAAGTTTTTTAGTTTGGAAGTTGTTTGTTGAGATTTATGTATGTTTCGACGATTCTTTTTAGCGGGTTTTTGCTTTGTGAAAGTATTTGTATTCGTACTTTAGCAGAGCCTTTAGAAGTGAAGTTTAGTTCAATAGCAGCGATTTTTGACAGGTCTAAGATTAAAGTTTTTCGTACAGGTCCGCGGTCGTTGATTCTGACTATTGTCCAGTATTTGTTGTTGATGTTTTGCACGCGAATGAGAGTGTTTAAGGGTAAAGTGCGATGAGCAGCGGTGTATTTGTACATATCGTAAATTTCGCCAGTGGCTGTTTTGCGACCATTAAATCCCGGGCCATACCAGGTTGAAAAGCCAGTTTGGTAGATTTTTGCCTTTTGTGAAATTTTAGGTTTTAGTTCAAATTCTTTGTTTTTGCACGAAGAAAAAATCGAAATTATCGCGATAAAAAGCCATAATGTGTGAAGTTTTTTCATGTTACAGAACATCTAAAACGTTTTCAAGGTGAATGCCGCGAGAGGCTTTAAGCAGGATGAATTTGTTGTTTAAAGGATTTTGTTTCAGGTAGTTGCGAAGCTCGTCGCTGGTTTGAAAATGTGGATATTTTTTGTTGACTTTGCCGAAGATTTCTCCCACCAGGTAAATATGTTTAAAGCCTGATTTTTCTGCTAAGTTAAGGATTTTTTCGTGTTCTTGCAGTTCGATATGGCCAAGTTCCAGCATATCGCCTAATATCAGTACTTTGTCATTGGCTTTGATTTTAGCAAAGCTTTCTATTGCTTTTGCCATGCTTGTTGGATTGGCATTGTAAAGGTCTAAAATCAAGGTGTTTTTGCTGGTTTTAACGATTTGTGAGCGTTGGTTTTTGGGTTGGTAATTTTCAATAGCAAGTTTAATTTTCTGGTCAGGCACGTTGAAAAACTGTCCGATTGCTACAGCGGCCAGGATGTTATAAAGATTATATTCGCCAAAAAGCCGGGAATTGATCTGGTTAAAGTTTTTGTCTTTTTGTCTAAAACTGACTGATAAAAACGGGTTTAGCCCTAACGAATATCCGTAAGTATCAGCAGTTGGTTCTGTGCCGTAAGTGTAAATGCGCGGGTGCGTTGTGAGTGAAGTAAGCAACCTGTCGTCTGCATTCAGGAAAATTAGTCCGTTGTTTTGTTCCAGGTAGCGGTATAATGCGGTTTTGGTTTCAATCAGAACCTGTCGTGACCCAAAGCCCTGAATATGAGCTGTACCAATGTTAGTAATAAGTCCGTAATCTGGTTGGGCTATATCGCAAAGTATTTGAATTTCGCCGGGAAAGCTTGCACCCATCTCAATCACAGCGATTTGTGCATGGACAGGAATTTGTAGTAGTGTGAGAGGCACACCGATTTGGTTGTTTAAATTACCTGTTGTGCCGAAAGTTTTGAATTTTTGGCTTAAAACAGCTTTTATAAGCTCTTTGGTTGTGGTTTTTCCTGCCGTACCAGTAAGGGCAATAACAGGGATATTAAGTTGTTGGCGGTGGTAATTTGCCAGTTGTTGAAGTGTTTTGAGTGAGTCGTCAACAAGGATTGTTTTGCCAGGTATCTGGTATTCTGGATTATCGATAATAGCTACAGAAGCGCCAGCATCCAGAGCTTGTCGGGCAAAAGCGTTTCCGTCGAATCGCTCGCCTTTTAGTCCAAAAAAGATAGCTCCGGGTTGAACTTTGCGGCTATCTGTTGTTATCCTGTAATTGTTTTGTTTGAAGATTTGGTATAATTCTTTGATATTCATTTTGTTGTGTTATTGGTTAAATGTTTTACGAAGAATTCGTGTCCATTAATTTTAGTGCGTTTAAAACCCATTTTATGCAGATAACGGTTGTGTTTTCGACTGGGAGACGGATGAGCGATTAATGTATTAAAGCCGTCTTTGATAAATTTGTGTGCATAGTGGTTGTAAATGAATTTTCCTACTTTAAAGTCCCGGTAAGCGGGTATAGCGTAGTCAAGGGTAATTAGCAATGTCTCAGGCTGAAAAATTCGAGCCATAAAAATACCTGCAACGTTCATATTTCTAAGGATAAAAAAGCTGTATCTGTTTTTTTCAGGTTCGTATTTGAATTTTGGAAAGTATTTTTCGATGTCTTGTTTGTAAAATTTGAGAAATTCCCGCAGGTAAAAGTTATGTCCGCGGATTTTCAGGACTTTAAAAATTTCAGATTTTGAGGTAAAAAAACGAATTAGAAAATAAAAATTAATAATTGCAATTGTTCCATTGACAATTAAAACCGGTATTGCGTGTATAATAAGTCCGTAAATAGCAAAAAGTGTTGAGCCGACAACATTAATTATCCGCAGCTTGAGTATGGAATTCATCATCATCGAGACAAGAATCAGCAATGATGCCAGATAACCCAACCATTGCACCCAGGAAATGCCAAACATGTTCGAAATGTTTACGTTATTTGTACAAAAATAATAAAAAAAGCTGTGCTAACACATTTTTGAGTTAGCACAGCCCGGAGAAAGTCGAAAGTTTTGAATGTTATTGATTGTTAAGTTTTTGCAAATCGACTTTGGAGTTGAGGATAGAGATTAAAGTATCGGTAATGTCTGCGCTTGGTTCGCCGTAGAGCATAGCACTTCTGAGGAAGATAAACTGGTATTTTTTGTCTTTATTGAATTGATTTATTGCTGAATTTATACTGTCCATAACGCGGCTTGTAATCATTGCCTGGTCATTGGAGAGTTCCTGCTGTTTTTGGTTAAACCACTGCTGGATGCTTTGTTGTTCGTTTTGTAATCTTTGCATTTTTTGTTGAAAAGTTGCTGTCGTAATCAAACCTTTGTTGTAGTCGTTCTGCAATTTCATTGAACGCTGTTGAATAGACATAAGTTTGGACTGTAACTCTTTGTTGTACTTTTGTTCTTTGTTCATGTATTTAATCATCAAAGCGTTGTATAAATCGTAATGATTGAGCAAAGTGTCTAATTTAACATAAGCCACAGACAAATTGGTCTGGGTATTAGACGAGGTTTGTTGCGTGGTTTTGGGCTTTTTAGCAAAAATAAAAATGAGAGCAATAATAGCGACTAAAAGAGCTATTATGCTAATAATCAAAGAACTTGAGTTTTTCATTTTCGTAAATTTTTATGATTGGGTTTTGTTTTTTACCATTGAAAGAGCAAATATAGAAAATAAACCAACTATAATCAACATTGCAAGTTGCGATTCATGAGCCACAAAAGCAAAGGTCCTTCCCCATGGTTCGGCTTTAATACCGTAAAGTTTAAGAGCTTCAATTGCCATAAAATGCCAGCTTCCCATGCCACCGGGCGATGGGAAAACCATGCCTAAAGACGCAAGTACAAAGACGACAAGTCCTTGAATAGCATTTAAATGCGATGTAAAATCAAACGCAAAGAAAACTACGTAAATCATCAGAAAATACAGCAGCCAGATTAAAAATGTATAAAAAATAAACAGCCATTTGCCTTCCAGTGTGGCAACAGTTTTTAATCCATACCAGAATTCTTTTGTAAATACGAAAAGTTTGTCTATCAGCTTGTTCTTTCTCAATTTATGACGAAAAATATAAATTAAAACTAAAAAAATCACTGAAACTGCGCCCAGAGCTATTAAAAGAGGCAATAGATGCGCAAAATTGTTCAATGTGTCTGCTATTTGTGGATTTGCCTTGAGAAATTTAACAAACTGATCAAACTGCAAAACAATCACCAAAACCAATAACAGAGCCATCATTAGCATGTCGATAATCCGTTCTGTTACGACTGTCCCTAAAAGCGACGAAAATGGAACTTTCTCATATTTCGAAGCCGTGGCACAGCGGATCAACTCACCACTGCGAGGTATTGCCAGATTGGAGAAATACATTATCATCACAGAATAAAAAAGCGTTGAGAAGCGCGGATTATAGCCCAAAGGCCTGATCAATAGCTTCCATCTCAAAGTCCTGGTTATGTGACTGAAAAGCCCTAAAACCATCGACAATATTATCCAGCTCCAGCGAACATTCTTGATAATCTGGAAAACTTCACGAAAATTGGTCTTTCTGTAAACTAACCAGAATAAAACAACACCTACAAGTATGAAAATGAGCGACTTAATAACGTTCTTGACTTGCTTGTTTATCTTGTTATTTTCCATTCTGCCTTATCCTGTTTTTATTTTCAAAAACTTCAAACCCTGCGACTTGCTATATTCTGCAATACTTCAGAACCGTCTTACAACGCAAATGGTTATTGACGTGGTCCTTTAAAACTAAGCGACACAAATAAAACTCTAAAAATCAGTCGTTTGGTTTAGCCCGCAGTAATTACAAAGCGCTTAAGGCAAAAATAATCACTTTAAAGCAATTGAAAAATTAATTTTTCAATAACACGAATCCTGGAATTATGCCGGCAGGTGTATTAAAAAGCAATTTACCCGAATGAGAATCGAAAATCAGTACTTCACCTGGTTGTACAAAATCTTTTGCATCGCACACTGCCAGCCATTTGTTCGACAAATAGTTAAGAGCATAAAACGTATGCTTGCCCTGGCGGATAAATGGCGATTTGGGCAAAACTGTATCGTTAATGGCCATGCGGTAAACTCCGAAATGAGCGTTTTCTGTGGGCTGCCAGGCTGAAATAAGAAAATACAACGTATCGCCGGTTTGGTTTATAACCAGCGAAGTAGGCGAGATATTTGTACTGTCGAAATTGTAAATATGTTCGATTTCAAAACGCCCAGCGTCTATAACTGTTAGTGCAGGTAATGTGTCTTTATTATCACTAAAAACTAACCCACCGTCGCTTAAAACCCAGATTTTACCGTTTTTATCGACAATTAGGCTATTGGGTTGGTAACGGACAGTCAAGCTGTCAATTACGTGTGTCGTGGTATTTATACGAAAAATTTTATTGCCATAGCTCCAGTTCGTAACAAACACGTACTCATGCCATTTTACTATGGCTTCGCTACTTCGGCCGAGGTTGATTTGTCCAACTTTTAAGAGACGTTTGTAATTAATTATGCTTAAATCGCCGTAAAGGTCTGTTACATAGGCTAAACTATCGTTGATTACCTGCATGTACCGTGGCGACGTAAGTCCGGCTATTGTGCCAGTGTATTTGAAAGTGTTTTTATCAAAAACCAGAATTTTACCCGAATTATTAACCACAAGAAAAATATTTGAATCGACAACAACTGCAGATTGTGCTACATCGCCGACGTGAAAATGATTAATTAAGAAAAAAGCCTGATGAATAGTTTGCTGCGAATTTAAATCGTAAAAACTAACCGAGGCATTAGAATAAGTAAAATTGCCCTGGTTAATAATCAGAATACCAGGGCCAAAAGTAAAGTCAAATTGTCTTTTGCCGTGATTACAGGCAATTAACAAAATTATCGCGAAAAACAATGCAAAATTACGAGCATATCTGCGAAACACTTTAAAAAAGCTAAACGTTTTAAGGACAGTTTTACAAATAATTAATGTTCTTCGACCAGCTCAAAGTCAACATTGATTATACTGGCGTATTCTTCGCCGATTTCTTTCATGTCTTCGTCAATGTCTTTGTAGTGCCAGCGGACTTTTACCTTAGATTTTTTGTTGAGTTCTTCCAAAAGCAGCAGAATCTGGATAAGTTGTTTTGAAGAGGCAGTATTAAAATATTCTATATTAAAATCAAAGACAGTTTCAGGGTTGGGAGACTCCATGTATTTTTTCAGCCAATTTAAAACAGGTCGATAAAATTCAATAGCATCTTCAGGCAAAGAAAGTTTAGAAATTTCGAAATGCCCCTTTTGAGGGTCAAGTATAACTCTCGGAGTGTCCTTTGTTTCCTGAATTATTAGTGGTTCTAATTTTGTAAGCATAATTCTAATTTTTTACGAGTTCAAAATTAATAATTTACTGTAGCTTGAAAAATAAAAAGAGAAATTTTTTGATCAATGGGTAAAAAACTGAAATTAAATTGATTACCGCTGCGACGGCGGATGTCGATAAAACCTAAGCCAGTTTTTTGAGCAGTAATAGTGTCGATTTGTAAAAGAATTTTTTTATAGTGTTCAGAAAGTTGTTGTTTGTCCATCTGGTTAAGGTCAATGAGTTTTTCTTTAAGATGTTCGATTTTATCGTTCAAGATATAGTTTGCTGAAGTAAGATAGAATTTATTGTTAATAAAGTTAATCATGAAAAAGCCAGGTTTCCAGTCTTTGATTCCGTGGATGTTATCGCCATGTTTTTCAATATTTTGTAACATTTCAATCATAATATTGTGAACGCGAATAGAAGTTGTGCTTTCAGGTATTTGATGTTTTAACATTTCGAGCAAGAGGATAATATTTTCCTGGCTGAAGTCGCCCTTGAAAATTAGTTTTACATTTATTTTGTTTAAAAAGTCATGAAAATCAATAACTTCGTTCAGATAGTTAATATTTTGTTTTTGTAGTTCTTCTGATTTTTCCAGTTTGTTGACAGAAACTTCGATGCTTAAGTAAAAATAAGAGTATTCGCCATCGATTTTTTTGAATTTATAAAGCAGCTTACTGCCAGAACGTTTGGCTATTTCGACCAGTCCTATACTTGCGTTGCTGTTGTTGTCCAGAACAGTGTTTTTGCGGATCTCGCGTGCGAGCTGGCGTAATTCTGATAGAGTGAGTTCATTGATATGTTCTAATTTTTCGCGCAGACTTTCGATGTTATTGTTGCGAATGATGTTTGCAGTAATGATTTTGTAACGCTCGCCCAATTTGCTAATAATTATTAAGCTATTGTCTAAAAGGTCTTTTTTTATCGGTGCGTCTTGATGTTTTGTAATGTTTTGCAAACCTTCGCCCATTATAAAGTAAATACGGTGTCGCAAAGGAACAGCTTCGATAGTTTGTTCTAAATTGTATTTGGCTAAATCTAAAGTATAAAGGACAGTGTCAGATGTGACTCTGCCGCGGTAGATGTATTCGATTTCAGATTGCTGAATGTCTTTGAACATTTTTAGTACAAAGTCCTTGAATTCAGGCGTAAAATTATTTGTAACAGGTTTATCCACGAGCGTTTGCATTTATAAGAAAATCAACAAATTTTGTACCTAAAGATATTCGTACCTAAATTAGTTAAAAAGATAGAAAAATAAAAAATTTTGCATCATTTCATTTCTATAATTGTAACAACAACGCTTCTGTGACTGCGTGGACCATCAAATTCGCAGAAAAAAATATTTTGCCATGTCGAAAGTCCAAGTTTTCCATCGATTATCGGTATTGTTTCGCCTGGTCCGACTAATCCTGCCTTCAGATGCGCATCACCGTTATTGTCCTGTAAATCATGCTGCCAGACTCCTGCCGGAATGAGTTTTTTGAGTAAAGAAATCACATCATTTTGAACGGATTGGTCCCAGTTTTCTTGTATCATTATTGCCGCAGTAGCGCCCTGGGCATAAACATTAACAATGCCATATTTTACTCCGCTTTGTTCGACAATTTGAGCGACTTGTTGAGTAATATCGTAAAGACCATTATGTTTGTCTGTGCTAAAAGTTATAATTTGCTGCATTCTAAACGTATTTTGGCGGATTTAAATAATTATTTGGTTTAAATCTAAAATTAAATGCTTTTTTTCGCAAGTTTGATTTTTGCATTTGCCAGAGCAATTTGTTTTGCATAACGGTCGCAAATAGTATTTTCGAAATGAAAAGAGTGGCCTTTTATCCATTGAAATTCAATGTATTTGTTGCGAGTCAGTTCTTCAAATTTTTGCCAATAATCGATATTCCGTACTTTTCTGCCTTGAATCGTATACCAATCGTTTAATTGCCAGTTGATTACCCATTCAGTAAGGCCTTTGATAACGTAACGGCTGTCGGTTACAATACGAATTTTTTTGAAATTTTGCGGTAGATATTCCAGTCCTTTAATTGCTGCTAAAAGTTCGATAAGTGTGCTATTACTTTTTTCGTTAATATGTCCCCAGGTAATGTTGTACAGATTATTGGGCTTTTTAATTAAAGCCACGTAACCACCAGAATTAAATTCGTGCAAATAACAACCATCAGTAAAAATTACAACAGCTTCAGGATCAGGGCGGTCTTTGACGTAACTAATGTATTGGCCGTTTCGCCGGTCAAGCACGATAATTTTTTTGGGATCGTTGAAAAGTTGAACTTGTTTATTGTTTCGAATTGCAAATTTGATTTTAAAACCAACGTAATATGTTGAGATACGTTTGTTGTGAAGCATTTTGCGAATTTGATATTCATTATTTTCGATAATTTGCGTTAGTTTGTCGTTTTTAAGAAAAATCAGGTTACGTCGAGCGGGAGAAAAAGCGATAAACGTATGCTTATTATGGTAAGAAATTTTGATTTTATAATAACAACCGACTTTATCGACGATTTCGAGTCCGAAGACCAGCATATTTAAATTAATTTTTTTCATCGTAGCAGATTAAGTAATTTTAAGCAAACATAAAATAGATTTATGGGACATCATCATGAACATCACGTTGAATATAAAGAAGTTAACCTTGCTTTTAAGCTTGGTATTGGTTTAAATCTTTTATATGTAGCTTTTGAAGCCACATATGGG
>WFZV01000054.1 GCA_015489395.1 Bacteroidales bacterium | reverse complement strand
GGTTTAAAGATTATATTTTTTTGACAGATAACATAATATCAAAATTAGACTTTGACGCAGTCATAGCAACAGGCAGCGATAATAGTGCGCGTTATTTTGAGTATTATTTTGAAAAATATCCTAAAATTATTCGAAAAAACCGTACTTCTGTAGCTGTATTAACTGGTAATGAGAGTGATGGACAGCTGGAAGCTCTATCCGACGATGTTTTTTTGTATTTTGGTCTTGGTTGTCGAAATGTCTCAAAGGTTTTCTTGCCTAAAGATTTTGATTTAGACCGTTTGTTCCGTGCATTTTACAAATACCGTTTCGTTATCGAAAATAGCAAATACGCTAATAATTACGATTATAACCGTGCTGTTTATTTGCTAAATAAAGAGCGTTTTTACGATAATGGCTTTATATTGCTAAAACAGGAAGATATTGCTCTTGTTTCGCCTACTGGTGTGCTATTTTACCAGTATTACAATGACATAAAAACTGTTAAATCGCTTTTAGAGGCTTACAAAGACAAAATCCAATGCGTAGTTAGCCAGCTCGACTTCGAAGGATTTGACTTTGTGTCGTTTGGACAATCGCAAAAACCTATGCTCTGGGACTACCCTGATAATGTCGATGTTATGGAATTTTTACTAAATTTGCCAGAATAAGCATAAAATCAATAAAATCATGCGCGACGATACTATAGCTGCAATCGCTACACCACCAGGTAGCGGAGCAATTGCTGTGATTCGTGTATCTGGACCAAAGACTTTTGAAATTGTCGAAAAGATTTTTAAACCACTAAAACCTAAAAAACTTAGTCAACAAAAAGGCTATACCATACATTTTGGCGAAATACATGACCATGACCAGACTATTGACGAAGTACTGGTCTCTGTTTTCCATGCGCCACACTCATACACAGGCGAGGATTCTGTCGAAATCTCCTGTCATGGCTCAATCTACATCCAGCAAAAAATTCTCGAACTCCTGGTCAACGCTGGTGCGCGCATTGCCCAGCCCGGTGAATTTACAATGAGGGCATTTCTCAACGGAAAAATGGATTTGTCGCAGGCTGAGGCTGTTGCCGATTTAATTGCCGCGCAAAGCGAAGCTGCACGTAAAGTTGCATTTCGTCAACTTAAAGGTGGATTTGCAAGAGAACTCAAGCAATTACGACAGCAACTTGTTGACTTCGTTAGTTTGCTTGAACTAGAACTCGACTTTGCCGAGGAAGATGTGGAATTTGCCGATCGCCAGCAGCTCCTGCAATTGATTAATAGAATAAAAGAGCGAATAGAGCTTTTGACATCGTCGTTTAAACTCGGAAATGCTATCAAAAACGGCATTCCAGTTGCAATAGTTGGCGAGCCTAACGTTGGCAAATCAACTTTGATGAACCTGTTGCTTAAAGAGGATAAGGCACTTGTCTCTGAGATTCCAGGGACAACACGAGATTCTATTGAAGATGTCATTTCTATTAAAGGCATTTTGTTCAGATTTATTGATACTGCGGGGCTTAGGGAAACAACTGATGTTGTCGAAGCAATGGGAATTGAACGAACAAAAGAAAAAATTCGTAAAGCACAGATAGTCTTATATTTAATTGATGCACGTGACAAGAACTGGAAAGAAAAATTAGAGCAAATTCAGGATTTGATCGAGGATCAAAAACTAATACTTGTTGTCAATAAAATTGACTTACTAAAACAAAAGGTTGATTTTCAAATTGATGAAGATATTGACGTAGTTTATATTTCAGCAAAATATAATCAGAACATCAAAGACCTTGAGGAAAAACTTTTGAAAGCAATTGATTATAAGAGTTTTAATGAAAGCGATATAATAATCACTAATGTCCGTCACTACGAAGCACTAAAGCGAGCTTATGATGCTGTCTTGCGTGTAATCGACGGACTAAATTCAGGCATCCCAAACGACCTGTTAGCACAGGATGTGCGTGAGGTAATGTTCTACATCGGCGAAATCACCGGCGAAATCACCACCGACGAAGTGCTGGGGAATATCTTTAGTAAGTTTTGTATAGGGAAGTAGAAAATTAATAATTTGTGTTGGTTAAATTAAAATAATAAATATTAAAAAACTGTGAATCCAAAACATAAAGAGATATTAGACAGGCTGGCAAAGAGATTGAGTGAAATGACTGGAAGGCAGATAGAGCCAGTGGAGATTGAGAGCAAGGAAGAGTTATTTTCGGATAAGTCGGAGAATGGAGACTCTAAGAGGTTTTGGCTAGGATATATGCTTGATGATGCGGGAAAGTTAATAGGAATTGGTATAATAGGGTTTAGAAAATTTAGTAGACGTGATAATATTGTAGAGTTAAGGGATATACCAATAGAAATAATAGAACTTGCTGATAGTTTGAAATTTTTTGCTTTGAGAGACAATGAAGTAAGCGATATTTCACTTGTAGGGAGGCTTAAAGGTTTGCAGGTGCTAGATTTAAGTGGAAATAATATAAATGACTTTAGCGTATTGAAAGATTTGAAAAACTTGCGGAAACTATATTTGAATAGTACTGGATTAGAGGATATAAGTTTTTTGAGAGAGTTGAAGGGGTTGCAAGTGCTTGACTTAAGCAGAAATAGAATAAATAATATAAGTGTTTTGGGAGAATTGAAGGAATTGCAGGAACTATATTTGAGTGAGAATATAATCACAGATATTGGTTCCTTAAAAAGATTAAATAAATTGCAAAATCTTGATTTAAGTGTCAATTTAACAAGTGATATTAAATCATTAGAAAGTTTAGTTACTTTACAAAAACTTAATTTAAGTAAGAATAGAATAAGTGATATAACATCATTACGGAGTTTGAATTCTTTAAAATCTTTGAATCTAAGTAATAATAACATAAGTGATATAACATCATTAAGATATTTAAAAGATTTGGAAAAACTTGATTTAAGTGAAAATTCATTAGAAACTTTAGAAATAGATGGTGGATTTTTACATTTGAATGAGCTTGTAGTCAGGAATATAAATAAAGTAGCCTGGATAAGAAGGCATCCATATATAGTAAAAGAGGAAGATGTAAAGAAAAAAAATGAAATTAAAGAGTTAATAAAAGTAGAAATTAGCTCCCTACCAAATTTACG
>WFZV01000053.1 GCA_015489395.1 Bacteroidales bacterium | reverse complement strand
TTTCTTATTTGGCGTTAATTTAGGATATTTTAACCATAAAAAAATTAACAATAAATCCATAAAAACATTTTTCCAATGCGACTGCCAGGGTGTCAAAGGAATTAAATTGCCAAAACAACCGCTATTAGTCATCAAACCTTTTATCGCTACATACAGGGTTTTGGGCGTAAAAACAAGCATCATTAATGACGATATCCATAATGCCAGCTTTGGCCGTAGATTTAACAAAAACATCAGTCCAAGCGTGAATTCTGTAGCATTAATCAAAATCAATATTGCCATGTCAAACCTTGTAAACCAGCCTAAACCTAAAATCCTGAGATACTCGTCTAATTTTAAAACCGTAAAGTCTAATGTTATGCCCTTGGCCAGCCCTGATGCCACGAAAAATAAACCTAAAAGTATTTGAACAAACCTTATCATCACACCAAATTAAAGTTTAGCGCAAACAAAGATATTTAAATTATTGACTTAAAAAACTGCTTTTTGTCATTTAAAAAACTTTTTTAAACGGCTTTATATATAATAATGTGTCGAGAAAAACTAATTTTTAAATTTTGACTAACAACACTATTTTTGGCTAAAACAACTTGACGTTTTATGTTCAAATTCATTGATTTAGGCATCGTTGATTATCAAAAAGCCTATCAAATACAATCACAATACTTTAACCAGAACATTGACAGGAAACAAGCAGGACAGCCAACACAGAATACAGTGCTATTTGTCGAACATCCTCATGTTTACACTCTGGGTAAGCATGGACAACGGAGCAATCTTCTGGCAGACGAGCAGCAACTAAAACAGATTCAGGCAACTTTCGTAACTACTGACCGCGGCGGTGATATAACGTACCATGGTCCCGGCCAGCAAGTAGTTTACCCGGTTATTGACATGGATTTTTTTGGAATTTTGACGAAAAAATACGTATGGGCGCTTGAAGAAGTTGTTATTCAGCTGCTTCGAGAATATGAAATCGCAGCCAGACGCCTGGAGGGCGCTCCAGGCGTCTGGCTCTACGCAGATGGACGTAAGCAGCCTGAAAAAATTTGCGCCATTGGCGTGAAAGTCAGTCACAACATTACGATGCACGGTCTGGCTTTGAACGTAAATACTGATTTATCGTACTTTGATTACATAAACCCATGTGGATTTACTGACAAAGGTGTCACGAGCATTGAAAAAGAACTTGGCCACAAGGTCGATATGCAGCAAATCAAAGATTTGCTGCAAAAGTACTTTGAAAAAGTCTTTAGTCAATTTATCCATACAGAAGCCGACCGCTGATTTGCGATTATTTTTCGATTTCAGGTAAAACGTGAATAAATACTTACCTATTAGACGGCATATCTCAGCAAAACAGTTTACGACGAAACCGCGGAGTTTTGAAAAACATAAATAAATTCGCTCAAAATCAAGAACATCGCTAAAATTCGTACAAAAGCAAATTCGCCCAGTTACTTGATAATTGCGACGTAGCCTTTGTTTTTATGTCCCCCGCCAATAACGAAGCCGTCGTCGAATTTAGCTGCACCGTAGATTGTTGGCAGGTCTAAAGTTTTCTGGCTCAGCAGGTTGCCATACATGTCAATTGTCCAGATTTCGCCTTTGAGCTGATTTGAGAAGGTTCCGAAAATGTAGATTTTATCGTCTTTCTGCAAAGCTTTGTATGACCATTCGTACATATAAGTGCCGATAGTTTTGTCGTTGGTAGAAGCGCCTTTGTCCGAGATTTGCATAAGCCACAGGTCAGCTTTTTTGGTTTTGTTTTTCACAGCAGTATTTCCTATGAGTAAGCAACCCAGGTCGTTTTTTATGCAAGAGTGGAAGTAGTTGTTTTCGTAGATTGGGAAGGTTCTGTCCCAAATCATGTCTCCCTGTTTGTTGACTTTAAGTATCCAGGCATCAGAGTTGTTTCTGCCTTTGATAATGGTTTTAGCCAGAATAAGGTATCCGTCTTTCACAGGGCAGATATTTACACCAGTCTCGTAATCAGTAAGTTTTCCGAATTTTTTGTCCCAGATAACCGTTCCGTCGGGTTTGATTTTCAGCAGCCAGACATTTTGGTCGCCTCCCTGGCCGTATTCGCCTGTGATAAGCAGGTTTCCATCGTCGGTAGGAATAATAGCATTAGCTGCATCCTGGTCTTTGTCGCCGTATAATTTTTGATAAATTAAATTTCCTGCAGTATCTAAAACCAGGAGCCATGCTTGACTTTTACGGTGTTCGTATTCCGGACGCCAGGATATGCCAACAGCATAGATTTTACCGTCAAAAAGGATAATATCGTTAATTTTATCGATTAAAGAAGCACCAAAAGTTCTTTGCCAGAGAGTATCTAAATTTTCGTCCATTTTAACAATATAACCATCTGATAATCTGAACGAACCAGGTGGATTGTAAGCACCTGCAGCATAAATATTATTTTTGTCTGCTGCTACGCTTGTAATTAAAGAATAATCGAAATTAAAAACTTTTTCTATCTGCTGGGCAAAAGAGCTACTAATCAACAAGATTGTGATAATAAGACTAAGTAAAGATTTCATGATTAAAGTGATTTTAACGTTTTGTGTTTTAGGATTTTTATGGCTAAAATAATAAAAATCGCACTATAAAATACAGCAAGCATAATATTTAACGCAAAAGGCAACGGATTATTACTAAGGTACTCATTTAAAGCGAATTTAGTCATAAATTGAACTGATGGAGGCTGGACCATACGGGTAGCTATTTTTACAGGCAAATAATGACCAATGGTAAGATTAAGACTAAAAAGAAAATTACGCAATAGAGCTTCTAAAATAAAATATCCAATAAAATAAGCCACAGCTTGTCCAGCATTCTGGGTAATTGCAGCGATTAATAAAGCAAACGAGAAATAAAAAAATACCTGTACTGGCAATGAAATTAGCTGATCAGGGAAAAAATTCAAGCCATGTACAGCACCAAGCCTGCCACCTATAATCAAAGCCGTTACAACTGCTGTTAAAGTCCAATCAATCGAAAAAACAAACATAAAATTTAATTTCGAGTTAATATAAGTTCGAAAATCTTTTTCATCAGTAAAATGCCAATCGTATTTTAAATAAATCAAAAAGAAAATAGCATAAAAAATTGTAAAAAAACTTGCTAACCAGGCTGTTGTACCAAAAACTACAGGAAACTTGAGATAACTAATTACCGGAAGAGTCGATTGACGAATAATTTCTAATTTAGACAAAAAACTTAAAGATTTAATTAACAAAAAAAT
>WFZV01000052.1 GCA_015489395.1 Bacteroidales bacterium | reverse complement strand
CATAAAATCACTTATTACTTTTTGACAAGCAAACTTTGCAAAAAATTCAATTTTAAAGCTCAAAAAATTATTTTATCGAATTTCAAAATTTGTGTAACTTTGTAATTAGAAATAAACTAATTACTAAAAAATAACAACATGTGGCATTTCGTTTCTGAATATTTACTATTAAATGCGGACCGTTTGGATATCGAAAAAATAGGAACATTTACAGCTAAAACTATTCCTGCCCAAATTGATAATTCTAACAAAAAAGCATCTCCTGCCAAACGAATTTTTGAATTTACAGCTAATGCAGAAGAAACTTCAGAAAATTTTATCGAATTTGTTGCAAAAAAACTCGGCAAAAACATCGATGAAGCCCAAAGCTATATTAATCAACAAATTCAAAAAATTATTCAGTCTGACGATAAACAAACCAAAATCGACCTGCCTTTAATCGGTTACCTTAAAACTGACGAACAAGGAAATCTTAGGTTGGTACAAACAATAAACTACTCTCTTACACCTGACAACTTCGGTTTCACAGATATTCAGTTACCCGAACCCATAACTAAACAAGCTCCAAAAACTAAAGAGACCAAAACCACCAAAAAGGCTAAAACGCAGAAATCAACAAAAACAGCTAAAACTAAAGCGCCTCAAGAAAAGCAAAGTTCCGCTTCTATCATCAAAGCAACTTTAATTACACTGTCAGTTGCTGCTTTAATAATCCTTATATTCCTGTTTCGAGTTCCTATCATAAACTTTACAACAAACACCTGGCATAATCTAACACAAAAGCAAAGTAAACATCAGGTTGATATAAGTACAAACCCAAAGAAAAACATTACCCAAACAGCACAAACTGAACAAAAAACCGCATTACAACAAAACGAAAACCCCTCAACTCAAAAACAACCGCAACAAACAACTCAAACAGCAACTACACCAAAACCTAACCAAAACAATACCGAGCAACTCTTATCCCAGGTTGATATTAAAGCTCATATTTACTTAGGTCCTGACTATAAAAACTTTTACTTAATCGTAGGTAGCTTTACCAGATTAGAAAATGCAAAACGTTTCCAACACCAACTTATTTCTGAAGGCTACACAAATGCAGGACTTTTACTAACCGATCCAACCAAAAAACGGGTTTATCTATCCGGTTACGACACTTTAGAGAAAGCTATTGAAGCTTACAAACAATACAAAAACCGTTATCCAAACCGCGGTATTTGGCTTTTAATAAACTCTAACAATGAAAACTAAAATTGAAGCTAAATACTACAAAAAATTAGAAGACAACAAAGTCCAATGTACACTTTGCCCGCATAACTGCATTTTAAAACCTAACCAATTCGGAATTTGCAAAACCCGTATCAATGAAAACGGGATACTTTACACTGTTGCTTATGCAAATCCTGTGGCCGTTCACCTGGACCCCATCGAGAAAAAACCTTTAATACATTTTTACCCGAGAACAAGCGCACTATCTATAGCTACAGCTGGCTGTAACCTTTCTTGCAAAAACTGTCAAAACTGGGAAATTTCACAATCAAGCCCTCTTGACTTAGACTCATATTATTTGCCACCTGAAAAAGTCGTTGAACTGGCAAAACAATATAAAGCTAAATCAATCGCATACACCTACACAGACCCAGTTGCATTTTACGAATATACTTTAGAAACCGCAAAATTAGCCCATAAACACGGAATAAAAAACGTTTTTATATCTGCTGGTTTTATTAATGAAGAGCCGCTACGTGAATTAGCTCCTTATTTAGACGCAGCAAATATTGACCTGAAAAGCTTTGATGATAAAATTTACCGTAGGCTTAATGCCGGTCGTTTAGAGCCTGTACTCCGGACTTTAAAAGTCCTCAAAGAATATAACGTTTGGATTGAAATTACAAATTTAGTCATACCGGGTTGGACTGACGACATGGATATGATTCGAAAAATGTGTCGGTGGTTAGTCGAAAACGGTTTTGATGAAAATCCTTTGCATTTTAGCCGTTTTCACCCTACTTACAAATTGCCAGACACGCCACCAACTCCTGTTTCTACTTTAGAAAAAGCCATCGAAATCGCTAAACAGGAAGGCATGAAATATGTATTTATCGGAAATGTATGGGGGCATGAAGCTGAAAGTACTTACTGTCCAAATTGTGGTCGAAAAGTTATTGGACGCGTAGGTTTTAGCGTTACTGAATATAATTTAGACCATGGAAAATGCAAATTTTGCGGGACACCTATTGCCGGGGTATGGGAATAAAATTCGAAAAATTTGATATTCGATGATTTATAGGCTTTTGACTAATAACAATCCGCTAAACCTGATTGTTCTAACAGTCTTTGCTCTGATTTTTTATTTCTTCAATGTTGATTTCTCTCAGTCTGTATTTCTTATTTCATTTGATTTAGTCCTATTTTTTGCAATCATTTTTTTACTTCAGCGGATCGCAGTTTTTATGGAATTTAAGCCTGGTCAGGATTTTTTGCCCATTTATTTCTTTCTTTTTTTCTCAAGCATTTCATTTTTTGACTTCAATACAACAGTGAGTCTGTTTTTTGCGGTTTTAGGTTTATTTTTTATGCTTTCTATTATCGCTAATAACATAAAACCAAAGCCTATTGATATTGCTCAAATCAGCCTTTATTTTGCCTTAAGCGGTGTTTTTAATAAGTATTTTTTTATTTTTTCGGTCTTAATAATTCTTGCGATTATTTTCTACTATCCCGGTTTTAAAAACTTGCTCATAGTCATTGTTGTCTATATCGCTGTGTTGTATTTAATTTTCGCATATTTTTTCCTATTAAAGCACTATCCTCTAACAAAAATTTTTTCGCTATTGAGAATTGGACATATAAAACTTGCCATTTTCAAAAATCAAACTTTGTACTGGTTAACTGAAGGGATATTTTTATTTTTCTCGTACATTTTTTTATTAGTAAACTTCTTCAAATTTCCGATCCGTCTTAGAAAAGACTTTGTCATTATGAGTCTTTTCTTTATCATGTCAATTTTAATTACTCCGTTCATAAAAAACGCATCTTTGCAAGCTATTTCAGCGAGTTATTTAATTTCGTTCTTTTTTATAAACTTTCGAATAAAAACCTGGCTAAAGGATTTATCTCTGCTCTTAATTGTTTTGGTTAACCTGCTTATTTTGTTTCAATTCATTTAAAATCTGAATTAAATTCTGTTTTTGTTCTCTGGTCAATGCCGTTATGCTAACCGGAGGATATTTACCTATCCTGTTTCCTTGTTTAATTTTTATGATCAAATCCTGGCCAAATAGCCCTTTTTTTATCTGATAATCGTATAATTCATCTGTCTTTATCTTTATTTGCCTGTAATTTGAAACAAAAGGATGGGGATTGTAAAAACGTATAATTAAAAATCCCTTATCTAACTCCATAGCGAAATAGTGCATCCGTCTAAGGAGAATAATTAAGTAAGCCAAAAAACT
>WFZV01000051.1 GCA_015489395.1 Bacteroidales bacterium | reverse complement strand
TTGTAAGGCAGGTGCTCTAGACCAGCTGAGCTACGCGCCCTATGTGCAGAACTTTTTAGCAGTTGCAAAGATAAAATGTTCGTCCATTTGTGCAAAAAAAAATTGAATTTTTTTGTTTTTTTTAATGTGGCTTTAGTTCAACGGACAATTTTTGATGTTTTAAGTTTTTGATTTTTAGATTGTTGTGAAAAATTTATGTTTCTACGTAGTTTTGTGCATTTTATCAAAGCCGTTCGTTTTTATAGTTGATTTTGTTGATATACATATTTCAACGTTATCGTAAATTAAAATGAAGTTTTTGAACGATTGGTTAGACGTTTGACCTGAAATTTTTTGTTGGTAAAATATTAGTTTTCTTCCAGGCGTTTTTTTACTAAATTCAAAGCAAAAACACATTTTGTTATGCGTAAATTTCTTTTGATTTTAAATTTATTTTTAGTTATGAGTTCAGCTGCATTTTCGCAAAATTCCGTGTACGATTGGTCAAAAGTTGACAGCTTGTTGAATTTAAATT
The DNA here is from genome assembly GCA_015489395.1 of Bacteroidales bacterium. Taxonomy (GTDB): domain Bacteria; phylum Bacteroidota; class Bacteroidia; order Bacteroidales; family S143-33; genus S143-33. Next base: position 3,614 of record WFZV01000051.1, on the reverse strand, counting down.
ATTCGAAGCAAGCCAGGCAGCTGGCAGAAAAATATCACGATTTAGCTTTATCCAGGGGTGATTGTCAGAATATTATTGTTTCGTATTTATATTATTTGCGTTCGATTCAGCATTACCTTGAAGAGTATCAGTTAGACGGTATTAAGTACATTGAAAAAGATTTGCCCGGGCTTAATGAGCCTTGTAAAGCTTTTGCACAGGGCATTTTAGCTCATTTGTATTATTCTTATTATCGGGCAAATATGTACAAAATTATTAGCCGATCGTATGTTTTAGAGCCAAATAAGCTGATTGATGAGTGGGCAGTCGAAGATTTTGCCAGTAAAATTCACGATTTATTTTCGCAGGCTTTAAGCCATCGCCAGGAGCTTGCCAGGTTGCCGATAACTGATTACAAGTTGTTGATTGAAAAAGGTTCGTTGCCAGCCGAGTTGCGGCCAACGGTTTTTGATTTTGTCGCAAATTGGGCAATAGATTTTTATAAAGAGAAGACTTTTAGCCTGGTACATCCCATTGACAGGTTTACGGTTGATAATCCAGAATTTTTCGCAGATGCCCGAAAATTTGCAGGAATGAGTCTGAAAACGACAGATACATTGGACGTTAAGTATAATGTTTTGCGGATTTACCAGTGGTTAATTGCCCAGCATTTATCAGATAATCGCATAAATGCTTTGCTTGATGCAGATATTGCGAGGTTGAATTACGTTAGGGAGAATTACGAACTTCCCGGGGCTGATAGTCTTTATCAAACGGCTTTAGAAGCTTTAATTAAAAAGTACGATTCTCCGAAGTTTTGGCGAGTAAATTTAGCAAAATACGAACTTGCAGATTTTTATTACGAACAAGGCATGCAAAAGCAGGATAATCAGTTGATTGTCCGGGCTTTGTCTTTACTCGAGCAAGTTTTACGGCAAAAAGCAGATAAACAGGCTTTGGAATTAGCCCGTACTTTAAAAGACGATATTTTAGCAAAGAATTTAGACATTGACCTGGAGAGTAAAGTACTGCATAATAGCGATTTTCCAATAAAAATAACGTACCGTAATTTATCCGGCAAGGTCTGGCTTAGAATCTATAAATTAAACGGTTATGAGCAGTTTGTTGAATATACCGACCAGGAAAAGTTGTCGTCGATTTTAACGCAAAAACCAGTAGTAAAGCGGACAATATCGCTGCCGCAATATGGAGATTATTTTGAACATAGCGCAGAAATTTTGCAGCAAGGGCTTGATTATGGCTATTATCTTGTGGTTTTGAGCATGAACAAAAATTTTGATTTACTGTCGAATGTTTTGGCTGTGGGGAAGATGCAAGTAACAGATTTATCTCTTATTTCAGAAGCATTCTGGCAAAAACGAAAAGTCTGGTTTTACAATCGTGCCACAGGACAACCTATTGTTAATAAAGAAGTTACTGTATTTGAAAAGAAAAATACGTACGGTAAAAGCATTTTTAACCGAAAACTAAAACTACAAACCGATGCCCAGGGGCAAATCGAATTTGACCTGTTAGACCGGTGGACTTTGTACCGTGTGATTGCGCGACAGGGTAACGACGAGCTAATCCAGGAATTTTCAGGATATAGCGATAAATATCATACACCTGAAAGCACAGACAGGTTAAAGTTGTTTTTAGACCGCAGCATTTACCGGCCAGGGCAGATTGTTTACTTCAAAGGTATAGTTTATCGAGATGGTGGAAAAAATGATTTTCGTGTTTTAGCCAATAAACAAATAACTCTAAGTTTCTACGATGCAAATTATAAACTGGTCAAGACCCAAACCTTTGTCACAGACGAATATGGCACGTTTTCAGGCAATTTTGTGATACCGCAAGTTGGACTAACAGGTAATTGGCGGATTTCTTCAGATTTAGGCGATAAGAGTTTTAGGGTTGAGGAATACAAACGTCCGCAATTTGAGGTCAAATTTTTGCCAATTGATAAAGTCGTAGCACCAGGGCAGAAAGTCGAAATAACAGGAGAGGCTCTTAATTACAATGGACTTGCACTTGACGGAGCAACAGTTGAATATACTGTTAGTGCAGCTGAGCAAAAATTAACATGGTGGTTTTGGTTTAAGCAGGTGGATATGGACATTGTTAAGCAGGGTAAGATAAAAACCGGAGATGATGGAAAGTTCACAATCAGTTTTGTGACTAAAAAGCCGAGTAGAAATGATCTGGTTTACAGGTACAAAATTAGCGCAAAAGTAACGGATAAAAACGGCGAGACGCATTCTGCAACAACCGAATTTGTAGTTTCGAATCAGACTATAATTATTTCGTCGGATTTGCCACAATGGCACGAACGTAATAAAAAATTGCTGTTTAGCTTTGATGTTCAGAATGTTTTAGGCAAGGATTTAAACGATTTAACCATAAATTACAAAATTCAAAAATTAAAGCCACCTTACAGCCATCCTTTGGTCAAAAGACTATGGCAAAAAGCTGATACTCTGTTATATAGCGAGCAAGACCTTGAAAATACAAAGCTGCACATGGCTTATGACGATAGTATTTTGAATGCGAATAACTGGCCTGTGGAAAGCATGATTCAGTCTGGACAGGCTAAGGGTAAAGAAAAAATCAATTTTTCAGGCAACGCATCAGGAGTGTATAAAATTACTGCATGGGTCAAAGACCCGGTAACTGGCAAAAGAATTGAGTATGAACACATTTTAAATCTTTATCAATCGTCGAAAAGTCAGGCTATTGCACCATATCCGCTCTATGTCGTAGCTGTAGAAGATACTTTGCAGCCACAGCAAACAGCACAGGTTGTCATAGGATCAGGCTGGAAAAAAGCAACAGCACTTGTGCAGGTCACATATAATGATAGAATTTTGATTCAGAAAGATTTGCAACTGAGGAACAACCAGCAAGTTATTAGTTTTCCGATAACAGAAGATATGCGTGGCGACGTGGCAGTCAATGTTTGGCTTGTAAAAAATAATCGTAGTTATAGCAAGTCTTTGATCTTGAGGGTTCCGTATATTGACAGGCAGCTGGACATAAGAGTAGAGCGGTTTGTGGATAAATTGCAGCCAGGGCAGGATGTTACATGGTCGTTTGTTATTACTAAAAAGAATGGTCAAGGAGTCCTTTCGCAGGTTTTGGCGTCGATGTACGATGCTTCGTTGGATGCGTTTGTTCCGAATAAATGGACGTTTGGGGTTTATGGTGCTGCAAATAGCTTGATAAGTCCGGATTTCACGGAGATAAACCACATTGGCGAGACGAACCAGTTTAACCGTTTATCGAAATATTTTCCAGGTCATTCATTTACATATCCACGGTTTAATTGGCATGGGTTAAGTCTGGATACTTATTGGGGCTATCCGATTTACAGGGAATCGATGGCTGTTAAAGCACCTAAAGGTAACCGTTTAATGGCAGTACAGGCAGCAGAAGACCAGCGTGCTGAACGCTTGAATATTAAACAGTCGCAAATTGAAAATGGGGAATTAAGCAATACAGAACAGCCTGTAGAAATACGAGAGAATTTTGCAGAAACAGCGTTTTTCTATCCTAAATTGATGACAAATTCAAAAGGTGAGGTTGTTATTCGGTTTAAAGTGCCTGAAAGTCTTACCAGATGGCATTTTCAGATG
>WFZV01000050.1 GCA_015489395.1 Bacteroidales bacterium | reverse complement strand
CTAATCGATAGTAAGTATGGCTCTTAGGACTTATTATAGTTTGCTTATGTGCAATAGAGGAAATTTTAGCTAAATGGTCAGAAAGATGTTTTACTTTAACATCTTTCTGCGCAAATCCCTGGATAAGGAAAAACATTAAGGCCAAAAGTAAAAATGTCCGTCTCATAGCATTTTAGTTTTAGGGTTTATTTTTTTTGAAAAATTAAAGTTTTATTAGACTAAAATCAAATTTTACCAATCATATTTTTGATTTATAGGATAAATATTGAATTTTTTAGTGCTTATTATCTATTTTTATGTTGTCTCAATAAATCAATCGAGGCTGTCCCTTTAGGACAGCCTCGATTCTTTTCGTCAAATCTTCAATATTTGCTCAAACTTATTTCTTCAAAAACTTACCAACATAAATCTTGTTCTTTCCTTGTACAACTACAAAGTAAGTGCCTGTTGGCAACGATTTTACACTAACTTGACCTGTTACTAATTTACTCGAACGAACTACTCGACCGTTCTCGTCATAAATCATTACCAATGCTTTTTGCTCATCTGGTAAGTTGATATTGATTACATTGCTGGCTGGATTAGGATAAAGGGTTATTTGCTGAGAATTAGACACATTTCCCAGAGAAGTTACGATCGTTTTATATCTAAATATGTATTGATACATATCATTCCAAACGCTTGAATCAGCTCTCCACCGCTTTATAAGAATATCTGTTGGTAAATTTATAAAAGGGGCATCGCCAAACATTTGTTGAATTTCCTCTGGGAAAATCGCACTTTCGAAATTTTCATTCAAATTAAAATTCACTATCGCATACATTGCATTAACCCACTGATTATTATTAGAATCCCAATTTTGTTCAATTACTTTATCCAGATTATTATTGTTATCGTATAAATAAACGTTATTTTCAGAATATCCAAAATTACCAGTATTATCATCAATGTCCCAAGTTGTGTCTTTGACTAATAAATTTTGTTCATTATAATAATCTCTTTCCATGTAAATTGTGTCGTGATTATTATCGTAATCAACTTCAGAAATCATGTTTCCATTAGAATCGTATGTATAATCATACTGACCAACGAATTGCCAATTTCCATTACTCCAAAAATAATCAACTTCGCGCATCAAAAAACCATTTTGATAATAGAAAGAATCAAGTGAATTGTTAGTCCATGCAGAATTATACCAGCTGTATGTCCTTTCGACAATTTTATTATTGAACGAATCATAAGTATACTCTTCTTTCCAGCTTTTTTCCCATGAATTCGATGAACCATTCCAGTAATATTCAATCATTAATGTATTTAAATTTCGATTATTATAGTAAAACGAATCAAGTTCATTGTTTTGCCAATTATTATTGTCGCTATTATAGAGTTGATGTGTCTTTACTATTAAATTGTTGTTTGCATCGTACACATACAAGTCTCTATAATCATAATCCAGCGAACCATAGCCAGACTTTTCAACATGTTCTACAATATTGTGGTTGGCATCACGCGTGTAAATATCTTCTTGAAAATCAACAAAACTTTGTGAATTCAAATCATAATGTTTGGTCAAAGCGTCAATTACATAATTATAATTGTCATAAGTATAAATTACTCTATTTAAGGGTTGTAAAGGTGCACCTATGTAACCTGCATAATTTACATTTCTTCCGAAAGTATCCAATCTATAAAAGGTTTGTCCCTTAACAGGCACAAGTCCTTGCTTATGTGATAGAGAATTTATTTTAGCAAAGTGTGACAATGAATGTTTTAAGCTAACATCTTTCTGAGCAAATCCCTGGAAAATAAAGAAAATTAAAGTTAGAAGTAAAACAGTACGTCTCATGGCTTATTAGTTTAAAGTTTTTTAAAAAAATAACTATTTATTCGCCCAAAACAAAATATTTAACTTGAGAATTAGTTTTCAAGTGAGCAAAATGAAATTCTAAGCTATTTTTAATTAAGATTTTGACCTTTTGACCATAATGTTAAATAATTTTTCTTAATGTACGATTAAACTAATTGGTCAATTTCTACTCGATATAAATGACAAAATGTATTTGAAAATAAATCAAACTACTTATGGCAAGAAAAAACGATTTTTAAACTTACTTTATTTTGTAAATATCCAGATATACAGGCAAATGATCGCTATATCCACCAATGTACTTAAAACCAATGTAAGTACGAAACGGACGGTAGCCAGGATAATTTGGGTCTTTTTCCAATAAAAATGGCGATTTATACACGTGTGCGTCGTCTTTTGTCGTGTAAAGCGGACCTTTGCCGTCCAAAAGCGTTCCTGAGACGATAATTTGGTCCAAAATGCCACCCTCGCCTTGATGTTTGTGCGAAAATTCATGTTTTACCTCCTGCAAGTAATATGACAAATTATAAACCTCGTGCGGTAAAATCGTATCAAACGTGGTCATTGTGCGTAAGCCCTGCAATAGGCTTTTGTCCGTTGGATAGTCGTTCAAATCGCCAATAACAACTATTTGCGCCCGCGGATTTATTGCGAACAGACTATCTACTTTGCTTCGTACCAGGCGAGCCACAAACAAACGTAAAGGGTCAGTGGCCATGTGACCGCCAAAACGCGACGGCCAGTGATTTATAAAAACGTAAAGAGTGTCGTTGTTCAGATCGCGGCCTCGTACAAACAAAATGTCACGTGTAGGTTTTCCGCCTAATTTTTTCGGGAAATTAACACGTATTGGGTAGGAAGTATCGACTTTAAATTTTTTTGGCTGGTAAAGCATGGCAACGTCTATACCACGCCGATCGGGCGATTCGTAATGAATGATTTTATAGTTAAAGACCTTTATTGGTGATTTTTTCGTAAGGTCTTCAAGGACTTTTTGATTTTCAATTTCGCATAACCCGACGATTTCTGGCGGCTGCCAGCCGCCAACCGCCGTAATGACTTTGGCTATATGATTAACTTTTGTGCGATATTTCCAGTAAGTCCAATGCTTCTCACCTTGTGGAGTAAATTGTTCGTCCCAATGCGTCGGATCGTCGTCGATATCAAAGAAATTTTCGCAATTATAAAACATTATGCGTATATCACCGCGTTTTTGACCAAACGCTATAAGATTTAACCATAAAACAACGATTAAGAAAAAAACTCTTTTCATTTTTTTAGACTTTAAAAATCATACGCTAAAGATAAATAAAACTGCATTGGATGAATATACGAAGCTTCAACGCCCCATGCAAAATCCAGCCGTACAAAATACCCTAAAAGCTTTGAACGCAAACCAAAACCAAATCCTTCAACAACCGGCGGCCGTTCAATATCAACAACCATTGTAACTGGCGGATAATGAACATAATAACGGTTATAAACATTGCACGAATCAGAAGGCGATTTACCACACCAGGCCGAACCTACATCAAAAAAGCCTACAACCTGAAAATTATGCAAAAACTGCGAACTTACCGGCGAATCAAAGAGCATTTGAAACACAGGCATACGAATTTCTGTATTCATCAACATAAATGTCGTTCCATTTCGAATATTTTGTTTAAACCCGCGCATTGGCGTTGCCACTGCTTGAAAAATGTAATTATTGTCGTAATTTATGTTTACGTCCTGATAAAACATCTGATTGCCTGTTTGAAGCGGATTTAAACTTAAAACATACCAATAATCAACACCACCCAAATAGTAAATTAACTTGCCACTGCCAGTGTTTGTACTTGCAGCAAAACGCCATGCAAAAATCATATTTCGCCACAAATTCTTATAAAACCTAAAATCAATGCCTGTAATGGCAGTCCAATACTTATTACTTCCAATCTGTCGATAACCTTCTAAAAACACTTTCGAGCGAATTCCATCGTAAAGATTCAACGACAGCTGGCGGGTATTGTCGTAAATAAACTCTAACTTTGTAGATGCAAAAAAGTTTGAGCTACCTGACTTTGTATAAACGCCATTGTCTGTGGCTAAATAAATTTTTCTGTCATAACGGCCTAAAACCGTTGCCCTTAACGACGCTACCTGATTGAACGGATATCGTAAAGAAAACAAAAGTTCGTTTGTGGTCGTCTTTGTCATGGTGTAATTATACCCCACAAAGCCCAAATTTGCATAAGTTACATTACGATGAAATAAAATTTGTTTATCAAGTCGCTTGCTCAAATCCTCAAACGACGCCAAATACTCAACTGAACGCAAATCCGAATTTAGACGGAAGCCGCCGAATATACGATAATTTTCAAAAAGCTCATTGACCTGCACAACAGTAAACAAATTCATGCCCGGACTAAAAACAAAAGTTCCGCCTGTAAAAGGCTGGTACGACTGGACGAGCTGCTGGTAGTCAAAGCTCATATTTAGTTTTGTCAAATAAAACGTAGGTTGATAAACACTTGGCCGTCCCCAGAGCTTTCGCTGGGCTTTGAGCTGTTTTTGCTGCAGCTGGTAATTGTAAAATGTACGAAAAGCTGTATCCCGCTCAATTTCAAACACATAATGATTTATATCCACAAACGTATCACGCAAATGGTATTTGTACTGCTGCATAACGCGGGCAATGCTATCTGCCACTGCTTTTTCCCGCTCTTTCTGGCGATATTGCATAATGCGCATCTGGTCTTGCATGCTAAAACGGCGTATTTGCTCAATCCGTAAATCTGTTGGCTTAAAATTCTGTATTATACGGCTATTTGGTGTAAAATTCTGCCGGTAATTGCTCAGGACATAACGTTTTTGCCAGAACTTATCGTCAGCTACTTGAAAATTTCTTGGGCTAAAGTCTTGCTGTAAAATGCTTGTGTAGTAGTTGGTTACAGGAAAAGTACGTGTAAAATACCTGTAATGTATTGCTGTGTCGATCGATGCTATTGTGCTGTCGTAATAGATAGCCATGCGGTTTGTAATTCCAATGGTATCAGACAGGAAAGTGTAATGCCCGCGGTTGATTTCAAAAGCCTGGAGTTCGTTGGAATATCTGGTGTTTGTCAGTCGCTTGATTGTCCGGCGGTGGTGCTGGAAGTCGTAAATATAAAGGTCAAAAGTCCGCTCAATAGAGTCTTTTTGTTCGACGCGGAAAACCCGGGTGAGTAATGTATCGCTGCCGCGGTTGGAAGAAAAGATGATTTTTCGTGATTTATCGATAAATGCCGGGTAAAGGTCATCGTAAGGGTCAAAAGTTATTCTTTGTAAAATGCCGGTGCTAAGATTATAAACGTAAATGTCGATGTAGCCGTTTTTTTGGCCACTTAAGACAATAAAACGTCCGTTTTGAGAATAGTTAAAGCTATAGATTTTGGTCAAATCGCCAAGGGCAGCTTTGTGTAGTTTGTGTTTTTCGACGTTGTAATAATTTATGTAAGGGCTGCCGTGTTCTTCGGTGATAAACGCCAGGGTCGTGCCGTCGGGACTCCAGGCTAATGTCGGGTATGAAAAGTCTGTAATTTGGTCTAAATGTTGGCCTTGACGGAAAATGACTTTTCGCCGGTGTTTTTGCGGATCGTAGAGAACCACTTTATAACGTCCATGGTCATTAATTACGTATGCTAATTTGCCGTTTGCTGGAGAAAACCTTACTTGCTGGTAAACATAACGTTTTTTGAAATGCTTAAGAATAAAAGCAGAGTCAATTGGCTGACGGTTTTGGATTTGATTTAAGTATTTATCTTTATAAAAATTGAACCATTGACGGTTGAGCTGGTTTAATTTCACGCCTAAAACGTAATAAAAGGCGTTGGATAGATTTTTCGATACACGAGCAAAATAAATGATATTCGGGATAACATCCTGTCCGTAATTGTCTGTGATAAATTTCCAGAAACTGTAACCTAAAATTTTATCGTAGGGAGAATGGACGCGCGTTATTTTTATGTAGCTGGAATGCAGGATAAAATCGCGGGTAATGTTGTCGTAATCTGTATTTGTAGGATTTGCAATGTATTCTGCCAAACCATAAGTAAACCAATCGGGAATGCTCATGGGATTTGCAGAGTAGAATTTAGCTGTAAAGCCTTTACCAAAGAGCATTTCGCGAATAAGCATCAAAGCAATAGCCCGTCGTATTTGATAACGTAATTTTTCGTGGCTGTCCTGGTAAAAGACGATAATTTTGTTGTTTACGATTTGCGTGGTAGCTGCCAGCTCAACGTTGACATTTCCAGTAAAAAGTCCAATGTTCGATTGTTTGAATTCGCGCAGGTTATTGTAAGTGATAAAGATTATACGTTTTTTTAAATCATAATCTAAAATGCGCTGAATCTGCGGCAACTGTTCATTTGCATATTTAGCAACAAAATACCCTATGGGCTTACCACCTTCGTAATAATAAACGTCGAACTGGGGATAACGCAAATAACGCCATACAAAATTGCGATACTGAATGCGGTTTTTACCAAAACTCATTTGATGACCTAAATAAAACTGGGCATTTGACAAATAACTGGTAATGAGCAAAATGAATATAAAAAAGAGCCGTTTGTTCATTGTTAAAGATTTAAGCTTTAAACAAAAAATTACTTTAAATCAAAAGGTTTACGTTCTAAAATCGAACGACCAAGGGTAATTTCGTCAGTATAATGCAGCTCATCGCCAAATCCCACGCCACGGGCGATTGAAGTGATTTTAACATCATATTTACTAAGCTTTTTAAACAAAAACCAGCTTGTAGCCTCGCCTTCAGACGAGGCATTTAATGCCAAAATAATCTCTTTGACCTGACCAGACTTGACCCGTTGCTCCAGCGAACTAAAATTAATATCCTCAGGTCCAATGCCTTCCACAGGCGAAATCAAACCTTCAAGCACATGATAAACACCATTATACTGGCGAGTACGCTCTATTGCCAACAAATCCTGAATATCCTCAACAACACAAACCATGCTATGATCGCGTGCAGGATTGGCGCAAATATCACAAACCTCTGAATCTGAAATATTATGACAGATGCTACAACGATGGGTCTTTTGCTTTAAATCCACAATAGCCTGCGCAAACTCTAAAACCTGCTCTTCATCTTGACGTAAAAGATGCAAAACCAGACGCAAAGCTGTTTTTTCGCCAATACCGGGTAATTTAGCAAACTGCTTAACTGCATTAGCCAAAAACTGCGACGGATAATATTCCTCAAATTGTGTCATCACGAATTACTATTTAACTTTTTCTAAGTCAAAGATAAACTATAAGGTACGATAAAAATAGAAAATTTTTCAATTCCAGGCTGATTAAAACGAAAAAAAATAGCCTTGCACAGTTATGCAAGGCTATTTTTGGCTTAGAAAACGCACGAATGATTGTCAACTATTCATTTTTTTATTTTGCTGTTTTTCAAACCATTGCTAAGACTTTAGTATCCAAAAGCTTTATCCCTAAAGCGTATTCTATTTTAGCCAATGTTTCTAATGTAAAGTTATGTGTACCACTAAGCCAGAGAGAAACAACAGACGGTTTTACACCCATCATCTGGGCAAACTGCTTCTTTTGTATACCCCTGCGTTCCAGAATCTTAGCTATCTTGTTGGCTATTAGCATTTTTACGTCTGTAAGATACTGTTCTTCCTCTGAAATCATATCAAGGAAGCTATCCAAAAGCTGTGATTCGTATAGTTCTGGTCTTTCCTTTGTCTTCATAGTTTTTTGATTTTGTGGTTAAATTTCAAAAGTTAAATCTCCTTCAATTTCCATATAGTCTTCTGTGAAGGTAATTTCTCTGTCTTTGATTCTTCTGTCCAGTTCTTTAGCAACCAATCTCAAAATTTTATTTTCATAATTTAATTTTGGGTCCTCCTGCAAAGCCCGGACATTTTTAGGACCACCTCCACCTAAAATAATAATACTCTCACGCAACCTGATACAGTAAAGACGCAAATGCCTATCAGGACGATCATATAAAGCAACTACAGAATCTCCAGGATTGCCTTCGTGAAGTTTGAAAAAGTTATCTTCAGCACCAGTCTTCCTTGCCATGATATTAATTCGTTTCAAAATATCTTTTATTTCATATACAAATTGTTTATTCTCAGAAAGAAAATTCTCAAATAAAGTACTTCCAACCTCAAGGTCTAACAAAGAGTAAACACTCATTTTAGGTCCTGATAGGCGGCGCAATTTCACAATTTTCAATTGCATTGCTATTGCAAACTTAATTCATTTAGAT
>WFZV01000049.1 GCA_015489395.1 Bacteroidales bacterium | reverse complement strand
CGACACAAAATTGAACACCAGAGACTTATAAAAGAACTAAAAGATATCAAACAACGAATCTTAAATAATCAAGACAGACTTGCGGGATTCGAACTTATGCTTACTCTTAAAGACTGGATTTTGGACCACATACTGGAATCTGATCATAAATACAAATACATCTGCGATAAATTAAAATAAATACCAACTTATACCTGCTAACAAAAAGCCTAAAGCTATCAAAACACTAAATCCAATTATTATATCCCGCTTAATCTCTTTGCTACCCAAAAATAGAGCATAAACCATTTTTGCAATATTATTACTGGTAGCAGCTAAAATCGTAGCCAAAACAACCAATTTAACAGCTAAAGCACTACCACTCTGGAATAAACTAAGCAAATACGGGTCAATGTCAGTTACCCCAACAATCAACGATAAAATTGTCATTCCAATATCACCATAAACTTTCATCACAAACTGAGATAAAAATGCAAAAAACGTAAACAATGCTCCGAAAATCAGTGCTGTCTTAAATTCCAACGGATTTCGATCAACTTCTACCTCAAAATTGTGCTTTTCAGAAGTTTTGCGACGATAAAAAATAAAAGCCAGACCAAAATCTATTAACATCAAAACCGCAAAATACGGAAGCAATAGCCTGGCCACTTCTTTGTTAAAAATCAAAGCTAATATCCAGATTCTTAGATACATAACACCTGTGGCTGCTATTATACCGGACGATATTTCATCCGGGTCTTGATTTGAACTTTTTTTGGCTAAAATAACTGTCGTGGCCGTACTACTATAAAGTCCGCCTAAAATAGCTGTAAGTAAAATACCTGCCTTTGGAAATACGAATTTCTTAAGTAAATAACTAAAATATGAAATGGACGAAACAGCTACAATTGCTAACCAAAAACTATATGGCGTTATACTAAAGCCCTTGATTATAGGCGTATTAGGTAAAAGCGGCAAAATCACACCGGCAATTATGATAAACTTAGCCAATGTCGTAAACTCATCTTTATCAAAACGCCTGGTTATGTATTGCAATTCTTCTTTACTCTCGACCAACAACAAGGTAGTCACAACAATAAGCAACATCAACCACGGTGGCGCCAACTCGATCAATGGCGCCAAACTGTAAGTTACGAGTGCCAAGATAGCAGAAGTAAGGCCAAATCGCTTATAAGCTGTCGTTTTCGAATAATAAAAAATCGCTAAAAAAAGTGTTATCGCCAGACCTCCTAAAATGTACAGCAGCAGTTTTTGCTTGTCTAAATAATAGAGAATATAGCCCAATATGCCGATTAATGTAAACGTCCGATCTGTGCCAAAAACTGCTTCGCTTTCTCTTTCTTCATGGTGCTTGCGTTGCTCCATGCCCAATAACAACGCAAACAATGTCACCAACGTAAAATCGATTAATTCTTTTGGTATCTGGCTCAAAATCTTCATACTGCTAATAGTTTTTTGAAAAAACAGCTGCAAAGTTACTTAACCTATTGCATAATAGCAAACTGCCGATTTTTTACTTTTGCTTTGAATAATTACGAATCATTTTTATTAATTCACCGACCTTTGTCTCGTCCGTTGCCCACGACGTAACCAGCCGTATTACAGAAGAATCGCGGGAATATCGCTGCCAGATGTAAAAATCAAATCTGGTGTAAAGCTGCTGGATTAAATCATCTGGCAAAATCGGGAAAATTTGATTTGTTGGTGAATCGGCTAAAAAGCTAAATCCGCTTTGCTCAATGGCCTGGCGAATTTGTTGTGCCAGATTATTAGCCCGTTTAGCAAGTTCGAAATAAAGTCCGTCCTGCAACAGCGCCAGAAATTGTATGCCCACTACCCTGCCCTTGGCAATTAGTGCGCCGCGCTGCTTCATGATATAACGAAAATCGCGTTTTAAATTTGGATTCGTAATGACAAGGGCTTCGCCTAAAAGCGCACCGTTTTTTGTTCCTCCAATGTAAAAAGCATCTGTAAATTGCGCTACTTGCTTAAGGTTCAAGTCATTAGTCGCTTCAATGGCGTTTCCCAACCGCGCACCGTCCAGGTATAAGTACAACCCATGGTTTTGACAAAAGTCATAAAGTTGCTCAAGCTCGCGGCTTGTGTACACTGTCCCAAGTTCGGTTGCGTTCGAAATAAAGACCAACCGCGGCTTAACATAATGCTCGTCCTGGTGAAAGTCAATTGCTTGCTGTAAATCGTCTGTTGTGATTTTACCGTCGCTGCCTGGTAATTGGAAAATTTTATGTCCCGTAGCTTCAATGGCTCCGGTCTCGTGAACATTGATATGGGCAGAATGCGCAGAAAGCACAGCTTCGTGTGGTCGCAGGGCTGCGCTGATTAAAGTTAGATTTGTTTGCGTTCCTCCAGTGAAGAAATGCACGTCGGCTTGTGGCATATTGATTAAATCGCGTATCAAAGCGGCTGCCTGCATGGAATATTCGTCCAGGCCATAGGCTTCTTGTTGGGTTAAATTAGTCTTTTGCAGAAGTTCCAGCACCTTTGGGTGGGCGCCTTCGCTGTAGTCATTTTTAAACATGTAACGGCTCATCAGAAAATTTTTTTGTGTAAATCAACGTTTCACTACAAATTTAGCGAATTATTGGACAATTTTAAAATGGGAGATTAACGGTAAAATGCTAAAAATTTTTATGTTTAAATATTGTGTTATGGTTAAAAAAATTACTTATCGTCTAAAAAGCGCGAAGCCAGACCGACTCAAAATTGCGGTCTGGCTTAAAGACAGGTAATCAATCGATTGAACGATAGGCAAGGCATATTACGATTTTTGTCTTTCATGCTT
>WFZV01000048.1 GCA_015489395.1 Bacteroidales bacterium | reverse complement strand
TCGCAGGGGACTGCGAGGTTACAACCCAATGGCGTAGCCATGACCCTCATATCGTCTTGTATGGAAATGCAAGACGATGGAAATGCAAGACGACAAATGCAAGACGAGAAATCCAGCGCTCTTTGCACGGACATAGTTTTTTCGATAACTTTGTCTTTACAAAACACTGCGAAACAGACGAACAAACAAAATGACTATAAAGCGCTACCGCCCGGCAAAAGACCTTTTTCAAAAAATCTTTGGTCAACGTGTACAAAAAATTTCAGTCGATGCAGGCTTTACCTGTCCAAATCGCGATGGCACAAAAGGTTACGGCGGTTGTACGTATTGCCTGAATACCACATTTACACCTTTTTACGTCAAACGTACAAAACCTATACTACAGCAAATCCAGGAAGGTATCGACTTTTTTACAAAAAAATATAAATCATGGCGGTTTTTAGCTTATTTCCAGGCTTATACAAACACATACGCACCATTAGAACAGCTAAAAACGCTGTACTCCCAGGCTTTATCGCATCCTGATATCATCGGACTGGTTATTTCTACACGTCCCGATTGTGTTGACGAAAACATATTAGACTATTTAGCCGAACTGAACCAAAAAACTTTCGTACTTATCGAATATGGCGTTGAAAGCGTTTACAATACAACTCTCGAACGGGTAAACCGTGGTCATACGTACGAAGAGGCGGTTTGGGCTATCACCCAAACCGCCAAACGTGGCATTTTGCAAACCGCACACCTTATCCTTGGACTGCCAGGCGAAACACGGCAGCAAATGCTGCAAATGGCCACTGAAATTTCAAAATTGCCCATCAACATTCTAAAACTGCATCAGCTGCAAATCATCCGTAACACCGCAATGGCTAAAGACTTTGAGCAAAATCCACAGGATTTCCACCTGTTTTCTGTCGATGAATATGTTGATTTTATCGTCGATTTCCTGGAACTTTTGCGTCCCGACCTGTACATCGACAGATTTACAAATGAAGCACCAAAACATCTTGTTTTAGCTCCAGACTGGGGTGGGCTTAAAAACTTTGAAGTTGTACATAAAATCGAAAAACGCCTCGAACAACGCAAAACCTGGCAAGGCCGCAGATTTTTAAACAATCAACTTGCCAGCCAATATCGTTTTGTCATTTAAAACTGTCGATTGTTCCCATGTCTTTCCACATATCGCCTGTATGGTCGTAAAATGTTATCGGCTCTTTACGTGCTATTTTCAGATATGCTGTGGTAATGGAATATTTCCCCTGCCACAAAAAATCGAAAATCCGTGGCGAAACGACATGTACACCACTAAAAGCAAACTCCCTGGACTGCGGACAAATTTTTCGAGCAATTATCTGCTCGCCTGTTTTGAGATTGCGCCATCCGCAAAGTAACCCGTTTACATGCGAAAAAATTAATTTTCTATTGGCTGGACGGTTTTGTACAGCAAGCATTGCAATTGAACGATCGTCAAAAGCGTGGAAAAGCTTACCCAAATCCAGCTCAGTGATAATATCAACATTATGAACCAAAAACGGTTCATTGCCATCAAGGAATTCTCGTGCTTTGAAAAGCCCTCCGCCCGTTTCCAATAATTGGTCAGACTCGTCAGAAATTGACAGATGAACGCCGAAAAAATCATTTTTCTTCAAAAAATCTTTAATCATATCAGCAAAATGATGCACATTTACCACAATTTCGTCAAATCCGTAAAACTTAAGCTTTTCGATAATATGTTGTAAAAGCGGCTTACCCTGATATTCGACAAGAGCTTTAGGTTTGTCGTTTGTAAGAGGACGCAGGCGGGTTCCCAATCCAGCTGCAAAAATCATTGCTTTCATTCACCATCCCAGTTAATTTGTTGAAAATCAATATTATCGAACTGATTTGAGATTCTATTGTAAAAATCTAAAGACTTTTGCTCAATCCCTGGATATATGAACCATTTAGCAATTACAACTGTCTCTAACTCAGTATAATCAAGTTTTTTCAGCAGCTTTAAAATATAGTCCTCTGTTAATTTGTTAAAATCTTTAAATTTAAACTGTAAAATCGTAAAATTTCTCGGATAATTTAAGTAATAGTCAAACCACTCTAACACCCTTTCGTAAATCTTATTTATCTGGGGATCAATAGAATAACCTTCAAAAATAAATTTAGCTTCTTTTGCTGACAGGAAAATATGGGGGACTGTTTTGGTCGGCTTAATTTTCAATGACTCTATCTCAGGTGTCATTTTCTCCAATATCACCTCAATAGAAAAGAAAGCGAATTGCTCGTCAACCTCCTGAAAATAATAATTTAGCTTTTTCTTGGATTTCAGTCTAATATTAAACAATCCAAGCCCTTGAGTTTCGTCTTTTTTTTGGTCCTTATAATTTTTTAGTATCTGATAATGCAATTTTGTCAGTTCTTTAATCGACAAAGAATTAACATAATCTAATTTTTGTTTAAGCCGTTGTATCTTTTCCTTCTTTATGTAATTGCCAGTTGTTACTCGTAAGTATTTTTGATCTTCAGCAATATAAAAGATAGCATAATGTCCTGAAATATTATCCAATTCATAAACATCAGAATGATTGGCAACATTTTGCAGTAATTCAACAATTACGCTAAAAACTTTACTTTTAAGGATAACTTCTTTATTAATTCGTTTTTCTAAAATCGAAAGCATAAATACTAGCTTATCCTGCATCAAAATACCGGCAAAACTAAGCACAATATTGCAAGTCAAAAAGAAACGATGAAGTGTTTTAATTCGCTCTAAACTTTGCAAAGCTTTCTGACTATCAATCGGTTGAGATGGGATTGAAATACGTGTTTGTAAATAAAAAATTGAATATTTATTGTCGAATTTATCAAAAGAATAAACTAACTTGTGTCCTGATTTTCTGGCTATTTCAATCAACCCAAGCCCTGCACCTCCTTTTTTTGTAAATCGCTGTTCGGACAAAATTTTTCGATAATAATCTTTCAGTTCCTCTCGTTTTAATCTGTTTATGTTATCCAGATGCTGCCTTAGCCTTTCTACCTCTGAATTTTTAATATAATTTGCTGTCGTTATAACAAAACCATCATCAATCCTTTGAATAACAAGCAAACCACTATATTGAGCATATTCTGGTTCATATTGTTGGTGGCGGGTAATATTTTGTAAACCTTCAACTAAAATAAAATAAACACGCTTTTTTAATTTTACACTATCGTTCGAAGTTTCAAGATTTAACTCTGCTAAAGATAAGATTGAATCTGTTATCGTGGTAGTAAATTCTCCAATATAAACATACTCGATTGCTTCTTTTTGCATCGAATTAAATACTTCCAGCGGCGGACACTTACTATTTCTTAATCTATTTTCTATCAACATGTGCAACTACCTTTGTCTCTCGTTAAGAATAAAACTTTTAAACCCAAAATTATTATTATAGATGTTTTTTTCAAAATTTTGCCTAAAATTATTTCCAATAAATTAATTAAATTTGGACATAAATCTAAAAAACTACCAACTACAATGACAGAGCAACAAGCAAAAAAACGTATCGAACAGTTGCGCAAACTAATCAACGAATACGACTATTACTACTATGTTTTAGCCCAGCCTAAAATATCTGACTACGAATATGATATGTTGATGAAAGAGCTTATCCAGTTAGAAGAACAATTCCCGCAATTCAAAGACCCTAACTCTCCTACTGTCAGAGTTGGAAATGACCATGACCAACGTTTCGAACAGGCTGAGCATGGATATCCAATGTTATCTCTTAGTAATACGTATTCACCTGAAGAATTGTTAGAATTTGACCAGAGAATTAGGAAAATTTTAGGAAATGAGAAATATTCTTATGTTTGTGAATTAAAATTTGATGGAGTATCAATAAACCTTAAATATGAAAACGGACGACTTGTACAGGCACTGACACGTGGCGATGGTTACAAAGGCGATATTGTTACTGAGAATGTTAAAACCATACGTGCTGTTCCTCTTATCTTGCGAGGTGACGATTATCCAGATAAATTTGAAATCAGAGGCGAAATTATTATGCCTCACCAGTCTTTTAAACGGTTAAACGAAGAACGAAAAAAAGCTGGATTACCTCCTTTCGCTAACCCACGAAACGCTGCTGCTGGCTCTATTAAACTGCTTAATTCTGCTGAAGTAGCAAAACGTGGTTTAGACACTTTTATGTATTACTTAGTCGCTGATAATCTGCCTTCTGATTCTCATTACGAAAACCTTATGTATGCTAAAAAATGGGGATTTAAAGTCAGCGAACACATGAAAAAAGCCCAAAACCTTAAACAGGTTTTTGACTATATCGAATATTGGGAACGAGAACGTCACAACCTACCTTACGACATCGACGGCATAGTCATAAAAATCGACTCCATCAGGCAACAACGCATTTTGGGCGAAACAGCTAAATCCCCCCGCTGGGCTATTGCATACAAATTCCCTGCACAACGGGTAGTTACAAGACTTATCTCTGTCGATTTTCAAGTGGGACGTACTGGTGCAGTAACTCCAGTGGCTAACTTAGAGCCTGTCCATCTCGCAGGAACTATTGTCAAAAGAGCATCCTTGCACAACGCTGATTTCATCTACAATTTAGACCTGCACTATGGCGATTACGTTTATGTCGAAAAAGGCGGAGAAATTATCCCAAAAATCGTAGGTGTTGACAAATCACGCAGACCAAAAGACGCAAAACCAGTAAAATTCGTAACCCACTGCCCTGCTTGTGGTACAAAATTAGTCCGCGACCCTGACGAAGCAATACATTACTGCCCGAATAAATGGGGCTGCCCTCCACAAATCATGGGACGAATCGAACATTTTGTTAGCCGTAAAGCTATGGATATACTCATGGGAGAAGCTACAATAAAGCAACTTTATGAGGCTGGTCTGGTCAAAACCGTAGCTGATTTATACGATTTAAAATACGAAGACCTGATCAAATTAGAGCGTTTTGGCGATAAATCTGCCCGTAACCTGCTTGAAAGCATTGA
>WFZV01000047.1 GCA_015489395.1 Bacteroidales bacterium | reverse complement strand
GTCGGGGCGATATTATCGACTACTGTGACTGTGATTTGCTCGGTCGAGGTATTACCTGATACGTCTTGTGCTGTCAGGGTTACTGTGTTATCGCCTAAATCATCGCAGGTGAACGTGGTCTTGTCTGCTGTGAAGCTGCTTACAGAGCAATTATCGTCGGCACTGGCCACTGATGACAAATCAAGTGTTGCCTGGCCGTTGGCGTCTAATTGCAATGTCGGATGATTGTTCGTTACTGTGATGGTCGGAGCGATATTATCGACTACTGTGACTGTGATTTGTTCGGTCGATGTATTTCCAGAAGCATCAACAGCTGTCAAAGTAACTGTGTTATCGCCTAAATCATCGCAGGTGAAAGTGGTCTTGTCTGCTGTGAAGCTGCTTACTGAGCAATTATCGTCGGCACTTGCCACTGATGACAAATCAAGTGTTGCTTGACCGTTGGCGTCTAATTGCAATGTCGGATGATTGTTCGTTACCGTGATGGTCGGAGGAGTTGTATCAGCGACTGTTATTGTGACTTGTTTAGTAGTTGAGTTGCCAGAAACGTCAGTAAGGGTAACATTAACAGTTTTGGGAGTGTCTACATCAGAGCAGTAGAAATTTTCTTTACTTAATATTGTGTCAGCTATTGAGCAGTTATCCGTAGCGTTTGTAATGACATTATTTGCCGATAGTATAGCATTTCCGTTGTTGTCAAGGTAAATGGTTGTGTCATGCACTACTAATTCAGGTTTAATAGTGTCTTTGATTGTAACAGAAGCGTATTTAGTGGTTGAATTACCAGAAGCGTCAGTTAGTGTAACGTGGACAGTCATAATTCCAGCATCCAGACAGTCAAAATCAGTTTTGCTTAAAGTAGTATCGGCAATCGTGCAATTGTCGGATGCACTTGAAACAACATCAGCAGGTGATAGTGTAGCATGTCCGTTTGGGGCTAAATAGATAGTTGCGCTTTTTGTAACTAAAGAAGGTGGCACTGTATCTATCACGGTTACTTTAGCTTGTTTATCAATCGTATTTCCCGAAGCGTCAGTTAGCGAGACGACGACAGTTACAGGACTACCGATATCAGAACAATCGAAATCGGTTTTATTTAAAGAAGTATCAGCAATGGTACAATTATCGGAAGCGTTAGCAATCACTTCAGCAGGAGATAATGTAGCATGTCCGTTCTGGTCTAAATAAATAGTTGCGTTTTTTGTAACTAAAGAAGGGGATATTGTATCAAAAACAGTAATAGTATCAGTTTTGAGTGTTCTATTACCATATGCGTCTACTACAGATACGTGGGTTGCAACATTTCCTAAATCTGAACAGTCGAATGCTGTTTTAGAAATTAATGTATCAACAACAGCGCAGTTGTCAAAAGCGGTATCAACAACATCATTTGCAGAAATAAAGGCAAAACCATTTGCATTTAAGTAAACAGTATCTTTTTTAACAGTTAAAACAGGCGGTGTTATATCTTTATAGATAAATTTTTTCACTTCACCAAGGTAATCACCAATATACAAATTAGGTTTATCACAGTGGCTGTTTAAATTAGCAAAAGTAGGTGATGCGTATTGACCAACATCAATAATGTGTCCATCGAGCTGTAAAAGTCCGCTATAAGAGAAATTACCATTTCCGTCGTTTGTATAAACTTTAATATTTCCATCTTGATTACCGACATAGAGGTCCAGGTCACCGTCGTCGTCTATATCGGCAAAGGCAGGAGATGCAAAACTTCCAACATCAATATTATTTCCGTCAGCCTGTAAAATTCCGGTATAAGAGAAATTACCATTTCCGTCGTTTGTATAAACTTTAATATTTCCATCCCCATTACCGACATAAAGGTCCAGGTTACCGTCGTCGTCTATATCGGCAAAGGCTGGACTTGCAAAAGTTCCAACATCAATATCATTGCCGTCAGCCTGTAAAATACCGGTATAAGAGAAATTACCATTTCCGTCGTTTGTATAAATTTTTATGTTTCCATCATAATTTCCCATGTATAAATCCATATCTCCATCATGATCTAAATCTGCAAATGCAATATTCATATACTGGTCAGTAATATCGTTTCCGTCAGCTTGCAAGTAGCCATTAGGAGTAAAGTTATTATTGCCATCATTAGTGAATACTTTTATATTGTTGTCGTAATTACTAACTACGCATAAATCCAGGTCTCCATCTCCATCTATATCTACAAATTCAGGAGCTGAATAATACTTTGTATCAATATCATTTTGGTCAGCTTGCAAGTTTCCGTTAGCAGAAAAGTTACCATTTCCATCATTAATAAAAGTTTTAATAAATCCTATCCAGTTGCCCACATACAAATCCAGGTCTCCATCTCCATCTATATCTGCAAGTGCAGGAACAGCATTACTTCCAACATCAATATCATTACCATCAGCCTGTAAATTTCCCATATCAGTAAAGTCATTATTTCCATCATTTATAAAAACCCTGATAATTCCTCCGTTATTGCCCACAAACAAGTCCAGGTCTCCATCTCTGTCTATATCTGCAAATCCTGGAGAAGCATTATACTTAACCTGAATATCATTTCCATCAGCCGGTAAATTTCCTTTTAAAGAAAAATTACCAGTACCGTCATTTATATACTGTTTTATGTAGCCGTCCTCATTACCGACGTACAGGTCAGAAATTCCATCTCCATCTAAATCAGCAAATGTTGGATAAGCGTAATTTCCAACATCAATATCATTTCCATCAGCCTGTAAGTATCCACTATAAGTAAAATAACCAGTGCCATCGTTTAAAAATACTTTTATCTTGCCCAATTGGTTGCCAACACACAAATCCAGGTCTCCATCTCCATCTATATCACCGAATGCCGGAGCTGCATAATCTCCAACATCGATGTCATAGCCGTCGGCCTGGAGGTTTCCATGTCCAATAAAATTACCATTTCCATCGTTAATATAGACTTTAATGATTCCATCATAAGTTCCTATATATAAATCCAGGTCTCCATCTCCATCTAAATCAGCAAATGCTGGCGCAGCGGCAACTGCCAGATCAATATCAGTGATTCCTGAAAAAGTCATATTCAACTGATAAGTAAAAGTTTGAGCTTTCAAGCCCGTGGTCGCAATAAGGAAGAAAATGATTAAGACAAATAAAGGCTCTGTCTTTACAGAGAGTAACCGTTTTTTAATTTTTTTGTTTTGATTTGAAGTTTTTTTTACGAGTTTGTCGTAAAAACTCGTAACTTGCCTGTAATTTTTTATTTTCATAAGTTTAGTTTTTAAATTTTAAATAATGCTTTTAATAAATTAATAAAGAGTATTTTTTGCTTCAATCAGTAATTCTTGAAGTTTTATGAATCGACCGTTTAGTCAAAAGTGGAGAGATAAAGCTTAAAACTTAATCAATTTGCAAAAAGCTAAAAACTAAATTCCATAAAATCAGTGTTTAAACCGTATTTTTAAGCTAAAAAGACAAACGAAAAAAAGCGGCTGTCGCCGATGGCGGCAGCCGCACCCATCAAAATTCGCCTCAAAAAAATGGCAGAAGGCAGATTAGTGTTGGTAAATGACAGTTATATCGCCTTTTTTAACGAATTTTTGTCCGTCTTCGAAACGTCCAGAAGCTATGTAAATATAAACGCCTACTGGAACAAGTTTTCCTCTGAAGTATCCGTCCCAGCCTTGTTTGATGTCGTTTGTTTCAAAAATCTTTCGTCCGCGGCGGTCGTAAATTGTTAGATGATATTCAACAACTGGCTTTTTTGCAATAGGGTGAAATATGCTGCGGTCAAGGCTGTTTGGATTGTAATAACCGCCAGTTGGTCCTGTCAGGTTAGGTACAAAAGCATTTGGAAAGACAATATTTTGTTCGGCCTGTGCAACGTGTATAATCTTTGTAAATGTGTCGGCACAAAGTTCGTTACGGGCTATTAGTTGAATGTTGTAATAACCAGAATTTGAGTAAATGTGTACCGGCGTGTCGCATACAGCAGAATCGCCGTCGCCAAAGTACCAGACAAAGATTTTTCCGTTTTTCGACAGGTTATTTATTTTGACCTCTTGTCCCTGGCTACATTGTCCGACGTCAAATTGTGCCTTAGGTTTTGGTAAAACGTTGACAGTATCGTATATAACCACGGTTTGTATGCTGTCAAAGATTACCAGCTCGATGTAATGTAAGCCCGGATTAAACGTGTATTCGAATTCAGGTTGTTTGCTAACCTGTTTTTTGTCTATAAACCAGCTGATGTTCATGCCTTTAGGTGGTTCGACGAATAAAGTAACTCGCAGTGGAGCGCAACCTTCTGTCGGCGTGATGTAATATCTAAATTTTAGATGTTGCTTTGTTGGCGCGGTATAAGGTATTTTAGAGTTGTCTGTACTTATGAGAGTAGAGTCGTGGAAGAATTTAGGTTCGCCGACCTTGACAATGCGATTTGTAATGGTATTTTGAGTTAAGGTGGCTTTGTTTTTGGAGTATTTGGTTGAAGTTTTATGGTTATTTTGATTACGTCTGGCGGCTGTAACGATGATTTTTTGCTGTGGTTGTTGATGTCTTTGGACAGTTTGTTTATTATTGTAGGTCTGTTTAATCGTGGTTTTTACAGTAGTTTGTGGAATTTGGATATTGTTTTTATGATTTTGGTTAAATCTATTTATGCCTAAAGCTACTGCAATGAAAAACGCACCACTAAGCACCAAAACGATTAAGCTCTGGAGCAATGGCTGAGCGTACCATGGTTGGATTTTCGATTGGATTCTAAGCCAAAGCTCATCAGAAGGCTTAGGTGAGAAATTTTCAAATTTCTGTTGTATGTATTTTTCAAATTTATCCATTTTTAGACCTGTAGTTTTTAAGTTCTAAAAGTTTTTTTTGTAAAAGCTTTCTTGCTCTGTGATATTGCGATTTAGACGTAGATTCGTCGATTCCCAGGATTTTGGCGATTTCTTTATGCTTGTAACCTTCAATTGCGTAAAGGTTAAAAACTGTTCGATAGCCTTTGGGTAATGATTGCACGGCTTTAAGTATTTCGTCCATTGTAAAGTCCGGGTCATGTTCGGAATAATTTAAAATATCACTTTCACGTATATCGTCGAAATCATCCTGGTATTTATGCCTTAATTCACGTCTATAGTTGCCAATTGCCGTGTTAACAACGATTTTTCTTAGCCAACCTTCGAATGAACCTCGATTTTCAAAACTTTTTATGTATCGAAAAATCTTGACAAAAGCATCCTGCAAAATATCCTCAGCTTCCTCTTTACTTCCCGCGTATCGCAACGCAATTCCGAATAATTTTGGCGCATATTGGTCATAAAGTTGCTTTTGTGCTAACGGGTCTCCGCGTTTTAATCGATGTAAAAATTTATCGTCAATCATTTGCTTTTAATTTATGACACATAAAAAACTCAGAAAGTTGCTTTACTGGCTAAAATTTGTGACTGATGATTTTAATCTATTGATTTACAAAGAATTAAAT
>WFZV01000046.1 GCA_015489395.1 Bacteroidales bacterium | reverse complement strand
CAGGATAAGTAGTAACCAGCGATGTAGTCATAAAGCCACCAAAGCTCCAGCCTGTTACGCCCAAACGTGTCGAATCAACAAATGGTAATGATTTTAAGAATTTTACGCCCTGGATTTGGTCTTTCATTTCATTTACGCCTAATTGACGGTAAATTACGCTTTCAAAGGCAAATCCGCGATTATCTGATCCGCGGTTGTCAACTGTAAAAACAACGTAACCTTTTTGTGCCAGGTAAATGAGCCACATTTGCGCTGCTGCCAAATATGTATCGTGAATAAGCTGGACGTGTGGTCCGCCATAAACATACACTATGGCAGGATATTTTTTGCTTTTGTCTAAATGCGGAGGCAAAATCAAACGGTAATAAAGTTTGGTTTTGCCGTCGGCTGCTGTGATGGTACCGATTTTAATCGTTGGTTTGTCATAATCGGCAAGCGGATCACTGGCTGTAAGCAGGTTTCGTATGAATCTTGAATTTTTGTATAAATCGATTTTTCGCGGTACGTCCAGACTTGAGTATGAGTCAAAATAATATTGATCGTCGGCTGAAACTGCAATTGTATGCTCGCCATGTTCTGAAGTCAACCGCAGCATACGACCGTTATTTAGGTTGACCTTATAAACGTGGCGTTGTATTGGGCTAATTTTTGTGGTCTGGACATAAACATACTGTCCGTCATGGCTAAATTGCAGTAATTTAGTTACTTCCCATTTGCCTTTTGTAACCTGTCTGATTAAAGTTCCGCTTGTATCGTACAAATACAGGTGTTGCCAACCATCGCGCTGGCTAAAGTACAGGAACTTGTCTGGATGGTGTGGAACGAAATACAGCGGGAAAAGTGGTTCGACGTATTTAGGGTTAGTCTCTTCGAACAGTGTTTTAACCTTGTCTCCAGTGTGTATATCGTATTTGTTGAGCCATAGATGGTTTTGGTCGCGGTTTAAGATGCCGATATAAATATAATTTTCAGAAGGGTCCCAGGTAACCTGTGTTAAATAATGGTCAGCAGGCTGGCCTGTGTTGAGATAAACAATTTCATGGGTTTTAAGGTTATATACGCCTAATTTAACCTGTTCGCTGGTATGCCCCGCAAATGGGTACTTGAAATAGTGTACTTTTGCAGGGAAAACAGTGTAGTCAATAACAGGGTAATTTTCGACCATTCGCTGGTCTTTGCGGTAAAATGCTATGTAATTTCCGTTTGGTGACCAAAAAATTCCGTGGTCAATGCCAAATTCCTGACGATGAACGTAATTATCGCCATTGACGATGTTTGTGTCCTTGTCAAAGGTGATTTGTCGCTGGACCATTAAGCTATCCATGTAAAATAGGTTATTTTTAATGGTAAAAGCCACAGCTTTAGCTTCAGGTGAGTAGAAAATATTTCGTGCGTTTTGTGGAAGCTTATAGACTTTTATAATCTTTTTATTTTCGACATTAAAAACAATAACTGTATGATTTTGAATTAGATAAAAAGTATTTGGACTGAGCCATCTGATGTCATAAAGATATTGAAGTTTTCGTCCGTCGGGCAATTGTTCATTAATCTCGTCCAAAGTAACGAGTTGTTGCTCCTGGTCTGTAACAGGGTCGATTTGTACTAAAGTAGAATAGTCCTTAACATACACCAATTTGTCCAGAGTAGAACGCCATTGCAAGCCAGGCAGGGTCTTGGGATATAAGCCTTTGCTATAGGCAAAAACAGCTTGCTCAAGGGTTAATCGCTTTTGTGCATAAACAGCTGTAAATGAAAAAAATAACAAAAATAAATACAAAGATATTCGTTTCATTTCGATTAATTTTTTAAATTTGTGTCTGAAAGTTATTTTAATTTATTTATTTAACAAACACCTCAGTCGATTAAATTATGAATAAAATCTGGGTTGGCATCATATTTTTAAGCATATTTTCCTTGATGTCGTGTAACAAAAATAAAAATCACGTTACACCTCCGCAAGAATTAGAAAATTTATTAAACACAAGGGATAGTTTTACTGTTCAAAACCATGTTTACGATAAATATCATTTACCTTTACCCCTCGATTTATACAGGTTTATTACAAAAACCAGAAATTGTTCGACTGATATTTTATTAGACGTTTCGTTAGCTCAAAAGCTTATTTCTGATAAATCCAGAGCTATTTACCTTGGTTTTTATAATGCTGACTTAGCTTATTGTACTTTTCTGAACAACAACCAGTTATCTTTAAAATACTTTAAAGTCTCGAAAAATTTAGCCAATGAGCTGGGCATAGAAAATGGCTATTCAGACCAGCTTTATAAACGGTTTAAAAATAACGAAGATAATATCGACAGTTTGAAAAAACTGGCTAATGAAGCCTATAACCGTTCCTGTAACTTCCTGCAAGACAATAATAAATACAACATTCTGCCTTTTATCGTAGTTGGCGGATGGTTTGAATCTTTACACATTCTGATTAGATCGTGCAATGAAAACGATCCTCAGATACAAAAAATCATTTTAAACCAGGAACAGAACTTCAAAAACTTACAAAAATTCTTGTACGATGCGCTGTTGGAAAGTAGCGCGTATTATTATTACGATGATTTGAAAAAAATTATTAAATTTATCCAAAATATCATCAACCTTTATAGCGAATACAAAATCGTTTTAAACAACAAAAAACCAATTGTTTACAAGAAAATCATCAAATCTATAAACAATTACCGTAATCAACTTTTAAATGGGAAACTATAAAACTATGAGACCACGAAGCGAGCGTTTTCGCAAACAAGTCCTGGAAACTGCACGTCGCATTTTCCAGCGTAAAGGCTATGCAAAAACTACAATGATGGACATAGCCAAAGCTTTAAACAAAAGTAAAAGCACACTTTATTATTATTTTAAAAGCAAAGAAGACATTTTCGCTGCGATCGTTGAAGATATTGCCGAAGAACTGCAAAACGAATTGATGAAAGTCATTAAATCCAAAGCAGATACCAAAACCCTGCTTAAACGATACATAATCAAACGTATGGAATATTCCAACAAAATCGCTAAACTCTATAACTTAGTCCGTCACGAAACAATGGATATTTACAATCTGATCCAGAAATACAGACGAAGCTTTGATGAATTCGAAATTTTAGCTTTAAAAAACATACTTATTCGCGGTATTGAAAACGACGAACTCAGAATTACTTACGACGAATTAGACCCGATAGTTTACGGCCTGGCTTCTGCTATTAAAGGTCTGGAAATCCCATTTTTCATCGAAAGCAAATATACACTTTTTAAAGAAAGACTTAACGTCCTGCTTGACCTGCTTTTCTATGGCCTACTCAAAGAACGGCCTAAAGATAAATAACACGATTTTCAAAATGTCAATACAGCATAAATTGGCCAAATCCTAATCATCTGCCAACAACTCGCTTTTTAAATATTCAATCTCTGCTGCAGTTAATCCAGCTTTTTCCATGAACCAATTACGAACATCGCCATAGCGGGCTTGTAACTTCTGCAAAAACTTACTCATGTCCCGGGTCGTATGAATAGTAAAACTTGCCATGTAATCTTCTATAATACACTTATCTGGAACTCCAAGCAACTTTTGCAACAAAGCTATCACAACACCAGTACGGTCTTTTCCTGCATTGCAATGTACTAAAATAGCCCCCCTGTTCAAACCTTCAATTATTTTACGATAAATCAGAGCTAATTTCTCTGCTTGAAGCTCCGCTATACCAGCGTAATAAACATCAAACGGCCAATTGTCCTCCGTCTCTTGCCCCCTGTCATAATCATATCCAACTTCCTCGATTACAACGTGAAAATACTCGTCAACATCATACTCCCTTGCTTCATCCAGTTCCTCATGCCTGCGTAAATCAATAACAGTCTTTATGTTAAACCTGTGAAAAAGCGAATTTACATAATCCAACGGGAAAATATCTAATTGTCCTGAACGAAACACCTTGCCCTGTCTCAAATACTGCCGCTCCATACACTGGTTTACAACTAATGCAAAATCACGAAAATTATATGCAGGGTAAAACTTACGGTCTAAATCTTCAAAATATTTTACTAAACCATTATCACACTGAAAACCAAAATGTTCACAAATCCTCTGATAAGTCGTCAAAAAGTCCTCAATAATACGGTAATACAATGGCATAAGCGACTGTATAAACAGCTGCGGCGCTAAATCCACTATCTTTTCAAACTCATTGTCGTCCTTGATTTTTCGATAAAAAGCCTGCTTAAAACTCAACAAATTTTTCCAGTTGTCTGAAGCTAATAACTTTAACCCTACGAACTTGTAATATAACTCCACATAAGCCTTGTATGCACGAAAATGGTCTAAACGCGTTGACAACATACGAAATTCGTAACTCCAATACTTAAAACCTGCTGTCAATTCCTCGAAAACTTCTTGTAATTGGTCTTTGGGTTTACGCCATAGACGCTCAAACTCACGGTTCAAACGACCATCTTTGTCAATCAACAAAGACGCTTTGTAATCACGTACTCCGCTGTCAACGAGCAACTTTACATGATGATTTATGCGTCCTATGCTCGAAAATTCTACTTTAAACCTGACTAAATCTCCGGTGATAAACACAAGCTTTTGACCTTCGAAAACCTGTGCCACAGACAAATCCACCTGTCGGCTTACATAGCTTTTCATTTGTTGCGCTACAGCAAAAAGCATCTGGCAATCGTAAAGAAAAACAATCGCACCGCCAACGGAATAATAAAAGTCACTATCCCGCACTACGCTGCTCATTTCGTAATAGCCTTCGATATGATCGCACTGCTCTGCAAAATCACGAATAATCGATATTATTTTGCGCAAACTCCTGTTCATAAACGTACGCGTTTTGTTACGAAAAAAGGCTGGCGGTGGCAATTGCAAGTGGCCACCGCCAGCCTCTATTAGCCATAAATTACGGTTTACTTGCCCTGTGGCTTGCTTTTATTCGGGAAAGCAGGATGTGGCGTGATTTTCTGCGGATAAGTTTTCATTAGCTGCTTAGCCACCTCAATTGCTTTATCCAATTGTGCGTCATGTCCACGGTAATAGTCAGCAGGATTATTCTCGACAACAATATCCGGATCAACGCCGTGACCTTCGATTATCCATTTTTTGCCATCTGCCGAATAATGACCGAACTCTGGTTTATACAGATAGCCTCCGTCAATCAATGGCAAACTACCACGTATGCCGGTTACACCGCCCCATGTACGAACACCAATTAACGGTCCAATTTTGTAGGCTTTGAACTGATACGGGAATAAATCGCCATCAGATGCAGAATACTGGTTGATTAACAAAACTTTAGGTCCAACTTGCGTTTGTTCTGGCACAGGTCCCATGGTCGGTACATTACGTGCCATTACTTGCATTATCATTTTACGGCGTAAACGTTCAATTATCATCGGCGATACATTACCACCGCCATTTCCGCGATCGTCGATAATCAAAGCTTTCTTACGCAACTGTGGGTAGAAATATTCAACGAACTTATTAAGTCCTTCGCTCATCATGTCCGGAATGTGAATATAGCCGATTTGTCCGTTAGACTTTTGCGAAACATACTTGAGATTATGCTGTACCCAGTCGTAATAGTATAAATCGGCTTCGCTCTTTAGTGCTTTAACTGTAACTTTTCTTGCCGTAGCTAAATCTGGTCTTGAATTAACCGTCAATTCGACATATTGCCCGCCTTTACCGACCAAAAGCTGGTAGATGTTATTTACAGTATTTGTCGGGACTCCGTCAATTGCCAGGATATAATCGCCCTGTTTTACGTCAACACCTGGCATTTGCAAAGGCGAAAGTAAATCTTTAGACCAGGTAGCTCCCTGTAAAATCTTCGAAACCTTGAAATATCCCGTTTTCGGGTCTTTTTTGAATTGCGCGCCCAGTAAACCAGTGTAAATCCGTTTAATTTTCGGGCGGTCACCGCCACCAACGTAAGCATGTCCGATGTTTAACTCGCCAATCATCTCGCCTAAAATGTAAGTCAGGTCATTACGATGGTGAACGTAAGGCAAAAGAACTTCATATTTTTTCTTAACTGCTTCCCAGTCAACGCCGTGCATATCAGGGTCATAGAAGAAATCGCGCATCTGACGCCAAACGTCATAGAAAATCTGACGCCATTCTGCCTGGTAATCGACCCATAATTTCATGCCGCTCAAGTCAACGTATTTATCAATACTAACCTGGGATGTTGGCAGGTCAATCACTGCATATTTATCGTCTTTAACCACCAACATTTTTTTACCATCGGGTGTTATTTCAAAGCTAAAATCCTGTCCGATTTGCACCTCTTTTCTCTTGTTCAGGTCGTAATAACAAACAGTTGTATGCTCGTCGTTGAATTTCTTGTAAACGTAATAAATTTTGCCGTCAGCGTAATCCAGGTTATAGTAATTTGCTGGCCTGACTGGTATCTGGATAATACGGTCTTTAATTCCGTCAAAGTCGATTTTAACCTGTACTTTGCCGCTGTCAGCTTTAGACTTATTTTTTTGATTGTCAGCATTTTCTTGCTTCTCAGGCAGGAAAGGATTTGGTGTGTTTTTGCTTAAAAGTACAATGTATGGTCGTGCCATGTCTTTGTAGGCGTAATTCCATTCTACATCGCTGTAAATAGCGTTAAAATCACGATCGGAAACAAAAATCAGGTATTTGCCATCATTGCTAAATATGGCGGAATGCGAAGAATACCAGCCATCTGTGATAGCATGGCGTTTGTGCGTTTTAGTGTCATAAATGTAAATCACTGGATATGTGTGCGAAAAATCTAATTTTGAATAAACAATATAACGGCTATCTGGCGACCAGGCAAAATCGCGAAATTCCCAATAATTTGAAGTATCAACCAGTGTAATTTTCTTTGTTTTTATGTCAACGTAACGCAATCTGAGTTTTTTATCGTTAAAAAGTAATTTAGTTCCGTCAGGCGACCAGAGTAAGTCATAGTAATAAGTATCAGCGTTTTTGGTAATTTGCTGCGGTGGTTGTGAGCCATCGGCTTTTTGAATATAAATTTCGTACTCGCCAGATTTATCAGAGAAATAAGCAACATAATCGCCTTTTGGCGACCAGGCTACATCACGTTCAAAAACCCCCTGTGTATTTGTAATGTCTTTTGTAGCTTTTTTGCTGTCGGTTGGCACAATAAAAATATCGCCGCGGGCAGAAAAAACTAAATTTTTACCGTGCGGCGATACATCGTAACTTTCAATGTATTTGGAAGCATCGACCAGATGGTTTCTTGTCGAAGCAAAATCATTCTTAATGTAAATGTGAATCTGCTTTAGCTGACCTGTCGGGATATCGTAATAATACAAATATCCGCCGTTTTCAAAGACTATTCGATTTTGACCTATTGACGGGAATTTGATGTCGTATTTGTCGAAGTTTGTAAGTTTGGTAGTTTTCCCGGTTTTTAAATCATAAACAAATAAATTCATAGTCCAATCGCGGTCAGAAATAAAGAAAATCTTGTCTTTGTACCACATAGGGAAAATGTCCTGTGCAGGATTTTTAAATAAACGCTTAGCTTTACCGGTTTTAAAATCATAAATCCAGATGTCATCAGCCATACCGCCGCGATAATGCTTCCAGGTACGGAATTCACGAAAAACGTAATTAAATGCTAATTTTTGACCATCAGGCGAAAAACTACAAAAACCTCCGTCCATAATAGGCACCGGTTCAGGCATATCGCCTTTTAAATCAAC
Source organism: Bacteroidales bacterium (assembly GCA_015489395.1). Classification (GTDB taxonomy): domain Bacteria; phylum Bacteroidota; class Bacteroidia; order Bacteroidales; family S143-33; genus S143-33. The sequence continues at coordinate 27,411 of WFZV01000046.1, read as the reverse complement.
TAAATACAAATGTCCTCGAAACGAATTAAACGAGTGCATACGCGAACGAAAAATAATCTTTTTACTGTCTGGTGTCCATCCCATTACAATATTGTTAGGTCCCATGCGGTCTGAGACATCGTCGCGTTTCAAAGTCGCTGTGTACGTCAGCCTGCGCGGAACACCTCCTTCTGAAGGCATAACATAAACTTCAGTATTTCCATCGTACTGGGCTGTGAAAGCTATCCACTTACCATCAGGACTAAATTTTGGAAACATCTCATATCCAGGGTCAGAAGTCAATCTACGAGCAAGTCCAGTGTTTATGTCAGCAATATAAATATCGCCTGCATAAGAGAAAACAACCTTATTTCCATGGATGTTAGGGAATCGTAGCAGACGAGCCTCATTGGTTTGCGAAAAGGCAGAAAAGCTAAAGACAAAAATTATTAGCAAAACAAGTAATCGTCTCATTTTTAGCTATTTTTAAAATTTTTTATATTAAAATTTGTACAAAATACAAATTCGAATTATCTTTGTAAAAGTCTAATCTCTTTTTTCCCATGAACAAAAGTAAAAAAGCTTTACATACCCGCCAACAAATTATAGCTATAGCTTCGCTGATGTTCCTGGAAAAAGGCTATTATGCAACCTCTGTACAGGACATCATCGATTCTGTTCATATCTCTAAAGGCGCTTTTTATTATCATTTCGACAGTAAATTAGACCTTTACCGCACAATAATTTATCAATTTTTAGACATAGATAATAAACTTATCGCACTTGACGAAATAAAACAATATAATTTAACAAAAGCTTTTAAAATTGTAGTTGAAAATCATTACAATTATCTCAAAGAACTAATACAACAAACTAACTTCTCCATTGCTCATTTTCAGCGTCTTTACTACGAATCTTTGATTATTTTACCGGAAATTTACCAAAAAGTAAAAACAAACTATCAGAAATACCACAAATTTTTTAAACAAAAAGCCGTCGAAGAACTCAATTTGACAGAAGAACAAGCTTCAGCACTGGTCAAAAGGCTAATTTTTGAATACGACGGCATGTTTGCATGGATGAGCATTTTCCCTGACACATCAATTGACGAAATTGTGGAAGCTGTTATGTCCGAAGACCTAAAGCCTAAATTACAGAACTAAAGTTGCTTATAAAATTCATTTATTTGCTCAACGAGTTTCTCCCACGAAAACTCCCTTTTTCTCTCTGATATAAAACGACTAAACCGCTGTAAATTATTATCTTCATATAGCTGAACGATTTTGTGGGCTAATTGCTCATAATCTTCTGATTTAAACACAAAACCTGCCTTGCCATCAGGAACTAAATCAGGCAAAGCACCTACATCACTTACAATCATGGGCAATTCAAAATGATAAGCAACCTGTGTAACTCCACTCTGCGTTGCACTGCGATAAGGCAAAACCACTGCGTCTGCTGCTGAAAAAAAGTACCTTACCTGCCAGGTGGGAATAAAATAATCAAACAATTTCACTCGATCTGAAATACCCAATTCCTTTATCATATTCAGATATTGCTTCTTGTTATCATAAAATTCACCTGCGACAATTAACTTTATGTCTGTATTGCGCAATATCTCTGTAGCAAAAGCCCTTAGCAAAACGTCAAGACCTTTGTATTTCTTTATCAAACCAAAAAATAAAACATATTTCGATGGTTCAATACCAAGCAAATTAAATGCTTCTTGCCTGTCAACCTTTTCACCAAAATCATAAATCGGATGAAAACCTATCATACGCGGCAAACTCCTGTTAAACATATCTAACTCTTTCTCAACTGCTTTCGACAATAAAACCACTCCTTTTGCTTGCTTCAAAAAGAACCTGGTTATTTGCCTGTCAAATGGTTTAGCATCATGAGGTTGGATATTATGGGCTAAAACAAGGGTAGGAATTTGCTTTTTAATTTTTTTCATCACAAAACCCGTGGAAATACCAATAAACGGTATCCAATATGCCACCAACACATAATCAGGCGAGAATTTTTTTATATACCGGGCAGCTTTTGACCACGTAAAAGGATTAACAGAATTTATTACACGATTGACTTGAAAGTCAATCACTCGCTGCTGGTTCTCAAATTGAGAACTGCCCGGGAACAAAATCCCGGGATACTGAACACTAAATGAAAGTACCTGACAATCAATTCCTAATCGCAAATATGTCGAACACAAATTATTATTAAATTCTGCGATACCTCCACGAAAAGGATAAGCAGGACCGACAATCAAAACACGTTTTATGTCCATTTAATTTATTTTTCGCATTTACAGTTTAGAATGTAATGCCAGGCTTTTTTGCCTTTTTTGTCTAAGCCAACAACAACGCCGGAATTAATCTTTACTCCACCAATTACATAAGGTCTAAATTTTCCGTATTTAACCACTAAACTAACTGGCGCTGTGGTGTTTACATGAAGCGAAAACTCTCCTTTGACATCTGTAATCGTCGAAATGCCAAAACCTTGCACTGTTACCTGTGCGCCAACAAGCGGCTTGCCATCAAGTCCAACAACCTTGCCAAAAATCAATCCACCTTGCTGTTGCTGCTGCGAAAAAGCAAAACTTGCAGCAAAAATAATCAATAAACTTAAAATTACACGTTTCATAACTTTTAAATTTTAGGGTTTTTGTTTCTTAAATCTAAATTTTTATTCAGAAATTTCAACAAAAAATTGAGTAATTGCTGCTATTTTTATTATTTTCGTCTCTAAAACTTCATAAACATGTCAAAAATGATAACTTTAACTGTCAATGGTCAAAAAATCCAATACGACGGCGATCCTGACCGCACCCTCCTTAAATTTTTACGAGAAGATTTACACCTTACTTCAGTCAAAGACGGATGTAACGGACAGGGTTATTGCGGCGCTTGTACAGTTGAAATTAATGGAAAACCAAGACTTTCCTGTAGAACTAAAATGAAATCCCTTCAAGATGCTACAATCTACACCTTAGAAGGCATACCCGAACATACACGCGATAACATTGCAAAAGCTTTTGTCAACGAAGGAGCTGTACAGTGCGGCTTTTGTACACCTGGATTCATTATGCGGGTTAAAAATCTCCTGGATAAAACAACAGAACCTACTGAAGAACAGGTCATAAAAGCACTTAGACCTAACTACTGCCGTTGTACTGGATATAAAAAAATCGAATCAGCTGTTTTCAAAGCTGCTGAAGCAATCAGAACCAATAAACCTATCGAACTACGTAAAACCGACGGAAAATTAGGTCAGCGACAACCTAAATACCAGGCTTACGAGGCTGCTATCGGACTTAGAAAATTCGTTGCCGACCTTTATCTTGAAAACATGCTTTTCGGAGCTTTGAAATTCTCTGACCATCCTCGCGCCAAAATCCTTAGCATCGACACCTCAGAAGCCGAAAAAATTCCCGGTGTAGTTCGAATTTTCACTGCTAAAGACATTCCGGGTAACAAAAAAATCGGACTTATCCGTTCTGACTGGGACTTGATGATTGACGTAGGCGAAATTACTCATTACGTTGGCGACGTTATTGCGGGTGTCGTTGCTGAAACAGAAGATATTGCCCGTCAGGCTGTGGAAAAAATCAAAGTCGAATACCAGGTTCTTAAACCAGTCACCGATGTTTACGAGGCTATGAAAGACGAAATACAGGTTCACGAAGGCCAGTCAAATGTCGCTGATATTTCTTTTACAAAGCGTGGCGATGTTGAAAAAGCTTTCAAACAAGCAGATTACGTTATCGAACGTCATTACGAAACACAACGTATCGAACATGCTTTTCTTGAACCTGAATCTTGCGTTGCTAAACCTGATGGAAACGACGGCATAATCGTTTATTCGCAATCGCAAGGTGTGTACGAAGACCAACGGCAAATAGCACAAATTTTAAACCTTCCAAAAGAAAAAGTACGGGTTATCCTTTTGCCTAACGGCGGAGGTTTTGGCGGAAAAGAAGATTTAAGCATTCAGGGACATACAGCACTTTTCGCTTATTTGCTTAATCGTCCTGTAAAAATCACTCTCACCCGTGAAGAATCAATTCGTGTTCACCCTAAGCGTCATCCTGTATTTATGGACATTAAAGTAGCTGCAAATAAAGACGGCAAATTAGTAGCACTAAAACTTAGAGCTTACGGCGATACAGGCGCTTACCTGTCAGTCGGAAACAAAGTTATGGAACGTGTTGCAGGACACGCTACGGGCGGATATTACGTTCCAAACGTCGATATAAAAACATTTACGATTTACACCAACAACGTTCCTTGCGGCGCAATGCGTGGATTTGGTGCGAATCAAGTTACTTTCGCTGTCGAAGCTGCTATCGACGAACTTTGTGAATTAGGCGGATTTGACCGTTGGCAATTTAGATACGATAATGCTCTGGACGACGGCTTACAAACTGCTACAGGTCAAAAAGTCTATCAAGTCGGACTTAAACAGTGTCTTTTAGCCCTTAAAGAGCCGTTTTACAAAGCTAAATATGCGGGCTTAGCAATTGGTATTAAAAACGTAGGCATCGGAAACGGAATGGTCGATGACTCTTACGCTATTATTGAAATTCTTTCGCCTGAAAAAATCATTATCAAACACGGCTGGACTGAAATGGGACAGGGAGTTAATACGGTTGCTATTCAAATGCTCTGCGAAACAACCGGCCTTAAGCCCGACATCATGGACGTTGTCATTGACACAGAAGCACAAATACCTACTGGCATGACAACCGCTTCCCGTGCTACTGCCCTGCTGGGTAACGCTATCAAAGACGCTGGACTGAAACTAAAAAAAGACCTCGAACAGCACAGCTTAGACGAACTTGTCGGTAAAAAGTACGTTGGCTACTTCAAAGTCGATTGGACTACAAAACCAGGTGCCGACGTCAAAGAACCTAAAACCCACTTTGCATACGGTTATGCTGCTCAGCTTTGTGTTCTGGACGATGACGGCAACATAAAAACTATTTACGCCGCACACGACGTTGGTAAAGCTGTCAACCCAATGATGGTCGAAGGTCAAATCGAAGGTGCAGTGGCTATGGGTATTGGCTACGCTCTCAGCGAAGAATTGCCAATGGAACATGGCTATTTAACCACGCAAAAGCTAAAAGACTTAGGTCTGTTGCGTATCGACCAGGTACCGGAAATTAAGACTATTATCGTGGAAGTCCCGGATAAAATCGGCCCTTATGGCGCTAAAGGCATCGGCGAAATTGGCCTTGTTCCGACTGCTCCTGCAATAGCTAATGCTTTCTACCAATACGACGGAATTCGACGATATAAACTGCCGTTGCTTAAATACGCTCCACTTAAACGTAAATCTTAATCCTGCAGATTTCTGAAGTTATTTTACGGACTAAAATCTGTAACTTGACAAAATTAAGTACAGAATCTTTGCACGGCTACAAAACTTGCATTTGAACATGTACAAGGCTTTCACGGCTAAAATATCTAGTAGCACAGGGCAAATCACTATTAACACGGCCTTAAGCCCAGGGTCGCAGCGTTTACTGAAATTTACAAAAAAGCCGAGCAGACGCACTTATCCGTTGATATTTCGGGCAGCTGTGGCACATACTTAAGCCGTTAATTTACGAATATTCAATAAGTTACACATTTCCGGGCTCGAACGTACATTAGTCTGTACGCTAAACTCAGGTTTCGGGCAAAAAATGACGGCGCTGGCATAGCCAGCGCCGTCTTACTCGTACAAAAAACCGAAAATTTTGCTCAATTAAACTATTCAATCGTCTTATATCACGTAAAAATTCAGGGGGAAGCTGCGTTTATCTTTAAACCCTACGAGGCAAAACTTTACGCAAAAATGCATCAAATTCTTCGTCTGTACCTTTTGCCAGGAGCGTAGGCATTGAAAGCAGCAAATTGTACGTTTGCATAATTTCGTCTTTGGTCTTACCCGGGTCTTTACGTACAACCAACTGTACGTTTTTCATTGGCGGCAGACCACGTGTCAACAGACTTTTCTTGACTTTTCGACTATTAAAAGCATTCATCGCAATTTCTGGCTCATAATAGTCATTTTGAGGATCGATTGTCCACTGACGTGGCTTCCAGATTTTAACAATATCTCCTGTAGAATTTATCAGAACAGGTATTCTCCAGACTTTTCGTGCAGCCATAAGTTTGTATTTTAAGGTTTAAAAAAAGTAAATGGCATTTAACATGACAGTTTAAAAAAAACGATTTTATATTAAAGGCAAAGCTGCTCAGGCTGAGCAGCTTTGCCGAAGTATTATGATTTAAATTACTTGTTCAAGATGTAGAATGTTTGGGTCTTTGTACTCTTGTTTCCTAATTTATCGACAGCTTCAACAGTAATTGTGTATTTACCAGGTTTACGAATCAAACCTTTACGTGCAATTTCTTTAGCACTGATGTAACGCATTTTTGGACCGCCGTTGATTGAGAAGTAAATAGCTTCTGTACCTGCGTAAGAGTCTGTTGCACCTAAATAAATCTTTGAATATGCTGGGTAAACTGGAATTTTCTGACCATTTTCGTTTTCAAATTTAACTGGCTCTATACTGAAGTTAATATAAATAACCGGTGAAGTATTATCAACAAAGCAAGTACTCTTCTTCTCTGCCTCTACATTGTTGACATTATCAACTGAACGGAAAGTAATTACGTGATAACCTTCTTTAGGAATAACGAATTCGCCATTGTAAGTCTGCCATTGACCATCGTCGATTTTGTATTCTATACGCTGTAAGCCAGATTGATAGTCTTTAGCAAAGAGCTGAATCTTTGTGTGTTTGGTGATAAACAAAGTGTCGCGGTTGAAGAATTGAGGAACTTTGTAATTTATAGCAGTAATAGGCGGAGTGTTATCCATGTAAACGACTTTGCTCTTTTGAGCGCTCATGTTATTGAGCTTGTCAACAGCTTTGTAGTAGAAAGTTTCAAGTCCGGTCTGTGGTGGCATGTGGAATGGTTGCTGATAAATCTCTGATGCAGGACGATTTATACCGTAGAAGATATTTTTTACACCATTTTTATCGTCAGCAAGAAGTTTGATTTGAGTACGTGATGAAATGTAATCGTATTTGCCCTTATAATGGTCGCCAACAATTTCGAACCAGACTTTTGGAGGAATATTATCGTATTCAAATGTATATTTAACACCACCTTTTGCTCCATTACCACCTAAGCCACGGTTGCTGTTGTCAACGTTGTCAACAGACCAATATTCGAAAGTATGTGCGCCTGTGCTTAAAGCTGTAATAGGAATCGGATGGGTATAAATAACAGGCTTACGACCATCGATTGAGTAATAAGTGTGACGTACACCAGAAAGATTATCTGTACTGGTCAAAACAATTTTAGCACGTGGGGAATAAACTGTACCAACAGCGTCTCCTTCGATGTTCTGAGCAATCTCAGGAGGAGTCAGGTCAACGATGAATTTCTTTTCAACTGGTTGTGAAACATTACCTACATTGTCAACAGCATAGTATTTGAGGGTAAACGAACCTTCTTTGTCAAAAACAAGTTCGTTTTTATATTCCTGGTAATTCTGGCCATTGATTGAATAGTAAATAGCTTTTACACCAGAAACTACGTCTTTAGACAAACCTTCACTTGGACGGGCATCTGTAGCAGTAAGCTTAACTTTCAAGCCTTTTCCATAATAAACAGTACCTGATTTAACGTATTTAGGCGCGCCGTAAAAGGTTGAATTAACAATAGGAGGTAAGCCATCGGCATAAACCTCAAATACAATATCATGTTTTGGCAAAATATACTTTCCTGTAGAATCTATCTCCCATGGCGAACGGATGGAGTTATAACCTTCTGAATCAAAGTACATTGGGTTAGTATGCTTGGTAGATTCGCTTTTTAAAAGGTGCTTTGGTGAATTTGGATCAGGTGAAAACGATAGCCACAAATATACTCCAAGGTGTTTGTTTACAAAAAAGCGTCCTTTATCGTTAATATACCAGCCTTTTTTTACAGGTAAGGGTTGCTGCGCAAAGGTAAGTATGGCTAAAAACAAACTTACCACTATAGTAAAAGTCCGTTTCATAGTAAAATGTTTTAGGGGTTTGGTTTTTGTTAAATATTTACGAAAATTTATTCCCATAAGTTTTATAAAAATTTACTGTTTAAATTTTTTTAAACATCTACTTAATTTCCACAAAATTTATTTTAAAGCACAACAAATCACATTCAGTATACACAAAAACGAAGGCGCACCTGTACAGGTGCGCCTTCGTTTCAATCAAAAAATGACAACTGATTATATCATTTGCGGGGGTTGTCCTGTAGTTTCAAGAACATTCCACCATAATTCACTTTCTAAATTAATATGTTTGCGTTCACGCACAGCTGCTGGTATTGGCAAAAGAGTAAAACTCTGATTCCAATGTCCGACAACAACATCGGTTTTTCCTGCCATTGCCGCATGTACTGCATTCTGAGCCAACAAATTACAGAACTTACTATCGTTCGGTATAGCTGGTGCGCTGCGAATAATATAGCTTGGGTCAATATACTTTATGGTATGACGAACTCCATATTGCGTCAAACACTCGTGTATTTTGTTTTGAAGAAATGCACCAATGTCCTTGTATTTAATATTTCCGGATGGGTCTTTTTCGACATTTTCACCTTTAAAAAAGTATTGTCCTGCTCCTTCGCCCACAATAATCAAAGCATGATGACGGCGTTCAAGTCTTTCTTTCAATGCTTTACAAAGCCCTTCAATAGTGAAATACATCTCTGGAATTAGTACAAAATTAGCTTCTTGCGTAGCTAAAGCTGCATTTGCTGCGATAAAGCCAGAATCTCGTCCCATTAGTTTGACTATCGCGATGCCATTATAAGCACCTCGAGCTTCATTGTGAGCGTTTCTTACTATCTGGTCAGCTATAGCAAATGCTGTTTCAAAACCAAAAGAACGATCTATAAAATTGATGTCGTTATCAATGGTCTTTGGAATACCAACAACAGCTATTTTTAACTTTCTTCTTTCGATTTCCTCATGAATAGCATGAGCGCCACGCAACGTCCCATCTCCGCCGATTGTGAACAATATGTTTATATTGTGAATTTCTAAAGTATCGACTATTTCCGTAACATCCTGTTTGCCACGGCTACTACCTAAAATTGTACCGCCCTGGTTATGAATACGTTCAACGACCTGCGGATTAAGTTCCATATAAGGATGGTTATATTTTGGCACAAGTCCCTCATAACCATATCTAAAGCCCAAAATCCGCCGTACACCATAACGATACCACAACTGCATAACCAGTCCACGAATAACATTGTTCAAACCAGGACATAAACCGCCACACGTAACAATACCGACCTTAGTTTTACTCGGCTCAAAGTAAATAAACTCTTTTGGGCCGGCTTTTTCAAATGAAATTGGCATTTGCCCGGTCTTCTCATAGTATTCAATACTGGCTAACGATGCGTCATACAAAATACGTTCACCGTCCTCAATGTAATTATAAATTCCATCTCCACGTTTTTTTGAAAGTTTAATCGGTGAACGTACCCGCCGCGGACCAAGCTCTTTAACCAAAAAATCTTCTAATGTATAATTGCTAATGTCCATCGCTTTGGTTTATTTAATTTTGAATTTTAACTCAGTAAAAATAACAAAAATAAAACTTGGCTTCCAATGTACAGTCAATTTTTTTCTAAAACGTTTTCTTAAAATTTCGCTTTTAAAAAAGTTTTGGATTATTATTTGCATAAAAAGTTAGTGTAAAAATCGACTAAATTTGCAGAACTATGAACAAAAATTTAGTTCTTATTTTAATACTGGCTATAACACTCTTTTTATTCGATTGTCAAAAAGGACAAAACGGTACAAAAACACTCAAACCTGCAGAACTCAAAGCCAAATTTGAATATAAAAATCAACAAATCGCTAATGATTCAATAAATTTAACCCAAAGTGAGACTAAACAAAACAGTTTAATCACAAAAACACAAACAAAACCAGCAAATCAACTTAATTTAACCAAAACAAATAAATGCGATATCGTTGAAAAGTATTCGATTCCACTGCCCTACACCCTTTTAGATACCCAAACCTTAGGCGCACCTGATTTCGAAATGCTTTTCCCAACTTCTTACGCTGACAGATTTATAAAAATAACTCAAAAATCGTTCTTCTTCGGCGTTTACACTGCAGATTTAACTTATACATTGATTTACAACAATCAAACTAAATTCGTCGATTATTACGATATTGTACTAAAACTTGCCACAGATTTAAGCATAAAACAGAACTTCACAAAAGCTTATTTGACCAAATTTAAACAAAACTTTAAGACTGATTCTGCAAAAATCATTATCCAAAACGCTATTATCAAAACCTGCCAACAATTATCTGAATCCCACCAAATTAGTATTTTACCTTTCGCTCTTGCCGGTAGTTGGAGCGAAACTTTATACCTGATTACTGGCAATGCCATTAAAAATCAAAACATTTCAATGGACGTGTACAAAATTATCAGCCAACAGGGTTCTACTATCGACAAATTTAAACAATACATAAACAACACGCTTCTGGACGTCGAATCCATTGACCTGAGCATTGAACTGCAAAATCTATCATCACAATTAGACTCTATCAAAACACTTTACAATCAAATTTACGTCTCTGAGAACATCGCTATTGACTTAAACAGCTTGCAAAAACTTCACCAGGCTTACGGACGATTTAAAAAATACTTTGCCGAAAATCAGTAATTTTAACTTTGCTCTTTTCGCAAGAATTTTATACCTTTGGGCGTCAAAAATTAATACTTACTGATATGGGAAAAGGAGACAGAAGAACTCGCAGAGGCAAAATCTTCAAAGGCAGCTACGGCAAAACACGGCCTCGCAAAAAAAAGAAGAATCAGGCAAAATCAAATTCTTCGCAAACTAACCAATAACCGGTTTATAAACTTAACTCTGCATAGCTTTGCCTTCGGCAAAGTGTGCAGAGTTTTTCTTTTTTCTGCGATAAGTTTTTTCTTCCGCCAGTTAAGCCTTAACAATTACTTACCTGAGTTTGTGGCAATTACGACTTTTTGTCAATCAAAATCTTAAAAATCTCGAGAAAATCGTCAGCTTTTAACGATGCGCCACCTATCAGCCCACCGTCAATGTCTGGCTTTTCGAAAAGTCCTGCCACATTGTTAGGCTTACAACTTCCACCGTACAAAATCGTCAGGTCATTAGCCAAATTGCTGGAAAATTTCTCACTGATTAACTGACGTATAAAATGGTGAATCTCCTGGGCCTGTTCAGGAGTAGCCACTTTACCTGTACCAATTGCCCAGACTGGCTCATAAGCAATTATAACTTTCGACAGCTGCTCAGCAGAAAGACGGAGAATTACGTTTTCCAACTGGCTTTTTATTACGTCGAAATGCTCGTTGGCTTCTCGTTGCTCAAGTTGTTCGCCAATACAAAAGATTGGCGTTAAATTATAATTCAGTGCGATTTGTACTTTTTTAAGCAAAATTTCGTCTGACTCGTTAAAATACTTTCTTCGTTCGGAATGACCGATTATAACGTATTCAACATCAATGGATTTTAGCATTGCAGCAGAAACTTCGCCAGTATAAGCGCCTTTTTCTTCCCAAAACAGATTCTGTGCGCCAAGTTTGACGCGGTCACTGTCCAAAATCTGTCCTACTGTAGCCAGATGAGTGTAAGGAGGAGCTACAATAAGCTGGAATTTATCACGGTCATAGTGCCAAATTTTTGTTTGTATCTCATTTGCAAGCAATTCGCCTTCTGGCACTGTTGTGTTCATCTTCCAGTTTCCGGCAACTATGAATTTTCGCATATTTTTATTACTTTTAGATTGAATTTGTTTCGAAAATTACGACAAATTTTGCGATTGTCAAATATCAGGTTTAATTTTTTAAAAGGCAAATCTGTTATGAGCAAAGGTAAAAAGTTTAAATTTCCACTGTGGGCGCAGATACTTGTTGCGCTGGTACTCGGGATTTTATATGGAGTATATTTGCCGCATCAAGTCAAGTATATTTCGTGGATGGGCGACATGTTCATGCGAGGCTTAAAAATGATAATCGTCCCATTGATTTTGACTTCGATAATTTCAGGGGTCGCCAATATTGGTACTACTGAAAATTTAGGGAGACTGACGTTGCGTACATTTACGTATTACATTTTATCGAGTCTGGTTGCTATACTTACAGGTCTGTTTTTTGTGAATTTATTAAAACCAGGTGTAGGTGCAAATTTAGGTTTAAAGCAGAAAGTCACCGGCTTACCTGTAGCACATCAAAGTTTTTCGGACTTAATTGTAAACATTGTACCTGCCAATATTTTCGAAGCTTTTGTTAAAGGCAATATGCTGCAGGTTATCTTTTTTGCAATGCTCTTTGGATTTTTTGTTTCACAATTAAAAAATGAGCAACACCGGCAGATTCTGACTGATTTTTTTAATGCTGCTTTTGAAGTGATTATGAAAATTACCCAATTCGTGATACTTTTTGCGCCATTTGGAATTTTCGCACTTATTGCGGTGATTATCAGCAAACAAAATGATTTAATAGGTTTGTTTAAAAGCCTGGGATTGTACATTTTAACAGTGTTTTTGGCTTTATCGTTTCATGCTTTTATCACTTTGCCAACTGTGCTGCGATTTATCTCCAGAGTGAACCCATTACGACATTTTAAAGCAATGAGTGATGCTCTTTTAATGGCTTTTTCGACTGCTTCATCTGGCGCAACTCTGCCTGTAACAATGGATAGAATTCAAAACAACGTAGGCGTATCGAACAAAATCGCCAGCTTTACCCTGCCCTTAGGTGCAACAATCAACATGGACGGGACAGCTTTATACGAGTTAGTTGCAGCCATGTTCATTGCCCAAGCGTATGGAATACATTTAAGTTTTGGCCAACAATTTATTGCTGTATTCACAGCTTTATTAGCATCGATTGGCGCTGCTGCCGTCCCTATGGCAGGTTTGATTATGATTACAATAGTTTTATCGACATTAGGTTTGCCTTTAGAAGGAATTGGTTTAATTTTGGCAGTAGATAGATTTCTGGATATGTTTCGAACCTCGGTAAATGTCCTGAGCGACTCTGTAGCTGCAGTTACAATAGCCCGAATGGAAGGTGAAAAGTTTAAAATCGATTTGTAATTTAAAACCATGGAGCCATGATTCAACTAATTTTCGTCTTACTGGGAATAACAACTTTTGTTACCGGATATTTTTCGCCCGTTTCAGATATCGCAGAAAACCTGTTTAATATCTCTGCAATAAGCTTATCGCTTTTGTACGCTTTGTTCGGTTTTATTGTTTTACAGACTAAAAATTTTAAAACACAAACATTCGAAACATTAAATTTCTGTAAAGTCTTTTCCATCGCGTTAGCCGGCTGGGGAATATCGATAATTTATCTGGGTGTAATCTTTAAGATTTACTTTTTACCTTACGACATGATTTTGCTCAAAACAGGTTTAATATTACTAATAATCAGCGTTTTACACTTATTTTTCGTATTTAAAGCAAACCAAAAGCTCAAAATATTTTTCAAATACACCCTGCCACATAGTGCAGTCGCCTTTTTGGTTGGCATCTGGTTTTATTCCATTACTCCGCACCAGATTTTATCGTTTTACATCAAAGACAAGCATCAAAAGCAACAAATCATAAAACTCTACGACCGCTGGCAGCAGAAAAAAACCCCTTTAACCAAAGACGATTTCTTCCTGACTTATTACATTTATCTGAGCAAACAACGGTCCCACGCCTCGAACAAGAACAATAATTAACTGCTAAGACTTCAGTTTTTGGACAATATCTTTCAAAGCATCTTCAAGTCCGGGGAATAAAAATTCGAATCCAGCTTTAAGTAATTTCTGGGCAGATACGCGGCTTCCATAAAGCATAATACTTGCCATTTCTCCAAACATCATCTTAACCACAAACTCTGGAACTCGTGGCAACCAGACACGTTTACCAAGCAATCGCATGAAAGTTTTTACCAGCTGCTCATAAGTGACATGCTCTGGGGCGACACCATTAAATACGTCTGAATTATTGCTTTCAATCAGCATAAGGTAAATTCGCGCTAAATCCTTAATATGAATCCATGGAACATACTGTTTTCCTGAACCTAAAATGGATAAAAATCCCAGACGCGCTAAAGGATAAATTTTCTTAATCAATCCCCCGTCAGGTGCCAAAACAACCCCTGTCCTTACGATTCCCACTCTAAAACCGTTTTTATAAAACTCCCATGCTGCTGACTCCCAATCATCTGCTACTTGAGCTAAAAAGTCCTCGCCACTGGGATAATCCTCTGTAAAAATTTCATCAGAAGTAAATGTTCCGTAATAACCTATTGCAGACGAACTTATAAAAGCCTTCAAAGGTGTTTTATAAAGCAAAACCTTGTCTAAAAGCAATTTCGCCCCTTGTACACGGCTTTTGTAAATAAGCTCCTTCCTTTGCTTGGTCCATCTGCCTTCTGATATGTTCTCTCCAGCTAAATGCACAATTATGTCAGTATGCTCCAGAGCCTCAGGCTCAATGTATTCTTTGTCAATATCCCACTTATAAGCAGGGACTTTTTTAATTTTTTCAGGAAAGCGTGACAAATAGCTAACTTTATACCCTTTAAGCAACAATAAATTGGTAAGTTCCCTGCCTACAAGACCTGTTCCGCCTGTGATTAAAATATTTTTCGCCGACTCGCTCATGATTTTTTATTCTTCTTCGATAATTTCAATGCCACCTTTTGCAGGATGAAAAACTATTCGATAAATACGACCAACTTTAAACTGCGAAAAGTTTTGCACATCTTGAACCATGCTTCCGAAAATCCCCTTAATATCTGCCACATCGCCCTTTTTAATTTTCTGGAATAGCGCAGCCATGCCTGAATTAAAAGCAGGTGATGAATTTTCTGAATAGTAAATCTGCGGAAAATTATCTCTATCGTAAAATTTAAACAACACTATGCCATTTTTCGGTGGTATAGCATCAGAAAATACTTTATAAGGAAAAGCTACAAATCTATCTGCTATTGGAACCACTACAAAATCAAATGAAAGCTCTTTCCCCGGAAGCCTCATGCGTACAAACTCATGTTTTTCCCCATTATCGTCATAAAAAAATACTACGTTATGGTCTAAATCGTAAAATTTCATGCTGAAGTAAATGGTATCATTCCTGCGGGCAAGCACTTTAAATCGTATCGGAACAACCTCTTGTTTCAAAAACTCGATTTGCTTATTGAGTTGGCTAATTTTTCGTTGCTGCCATGTCGTTGCGCAATAAATACTGGAAATCAGTATGATAAACAGACCTAAACCGATCAGAGTATAAAGTAATTTTTTGGACATTACAGTTGATTTTTTGTTTAGACAAATATAAAAAATTTAAGCAAATACCCAACTTTTTAAGCGATTTACAAAGGCTATTCGTTCAGTTTTTCTTTTATGTATGAAAAAATCTGCTCTTTCTGCTGTGGCTCAAACCATTTAATATTATCGTATCGACGGAACCATGTAAGCTGTCGTCTGGCATATTTTCGAGTATTTCGTTTTATCAGGTCAATAGCCTCATCAAGAGTTATTTTCCCGTCTAAATATTGAAACAACTCCTGGTAACCTACTGTGCGCAAAGCTGTTAAGTGTTTTAATGGATAAAGCCGCTTCACCTCGTCTATTAATCCGCTTTGTATCATTTTGTCCACTCGCTTGTTTATCCTTTGGTAAAGCTCTTCACGCGGACGATTTAAACCTATTAATATTATGTCAAAATCTCGCTGTTTATTTTTTCCTTTAAGAAAACTGCTATACGGACGCGCAGCTTGTATTGTTATTTCAAGGGCTTTGAGCAAACGCATTTGATTGTTTAAATCTACCCGTCGATAATACTCAGGGTCGAGTCGGTAAAGCAATTGCTGCAATTTTTCTTTTCCTGCCTCCTGGTACCATTGCATTAATTGCTGGCGGATTTGCGGTAAAACTGTGGGAATATCGTCAATCCCTTTAACAATAGCATCGATGTATAACCCTGAACCACCGACCATTATAATTGGATTGTATTGTTTAAAAAGCCGGTTTAACAGCTCCAAGGCCTCAACTTCGTACTTATAAGCGTTGTAATACTGTTCAACCGATTTATTTGCGATGAAAAAATGCTTAACGCCCTGCATTTCTTCCTCTGTAGGACGGGCAGTACCTATTTGCATTTCTTTGTAAATCTGACGGGAATCTGCCGACACAACAACCGTCGAAAACTTCTTTGCCAGCCAAATTGCCAGCTCTGTCTTGCCTACAGCCGTTGGCCCAGCGATTATTACTAACTTTTTACCCATAACATCAAAACTCTATAAAGGTAAAATCCGCTTTGCTGTAGCTTCAGGTATGTCTATCTTGCCAGGTACTTTGCGAGGCGCCTCCAATCGCGCTGACTTCGAGATAAATGTATTATAATACGACAAAATCAAGTTGGTTAGCGGTATAGCCAGAAGCAGACCCAAAAAGCCTAAAATCTTTGCCCAAATTGATAACGAAAGTAAAATAATTACAGGATTTAACCCTGTTGCATCACCCATTATCTTAGGCGTAAGAATCGAATCCTGAATTAATTGCACTATTGCAAAAACAGATAGAGTCATTGTCAAAACTACCCAGAAATTCTGCCCCGTTTCCAATGATTTAATCAATGCTAAAAAGAATGCAGGTATTAACGCTATATTCTGTAAATAAGGAACCATATTTAACAAACCAACAAAAAGTCCTAAAACTATCCCCAATGGCAACCCTATTATTGTAAATCCTATCGCAAACAAAATACCTACTATTGAAGCTATGGCTGCCTGCGCACGAAAATAACTATTCATCGCTCGTTCAAAATTATGCAAAAAATCAAGTATGGGCTTACGATACATAGGTGGCAGCATCTCACGCCACTCATCTAAGACTTTGTTATAGTCTTTAAGCAAAAAAACTAAATACAACAAAATGATAAACAAACTCACAATCCAGAAAATCGCACTTAACGTGCCTGTAAAAATATCACCGAGAACAGGCGAAATCTTTTTCCATACTAAAGCCAGATACTTTTTTACTTCCTGTGAACTCAAAAGCTCCTTCCAATTCTTGTTTTCCAGAAACCGGTTAACATCATCAGCTAATTTGGGCGGTAAATACCTCGAAATCTGCTGCGAAATATCATGTTTGCTCACCAACTCATTTACCATCTTACCAAGCACATGCACCTCGTTTATCATCATTGGCACGACAATAAAAAGCGCACCAACAAACACGCTAATAATTATCACTAAACTGAGCAATACAGCTGCTATGCGGGACTTAACAAACCGCTGCAGCCAGTTTACAAACGGATTCATCATGTAAGCTAAAATTACTGCCACGAAAAACGGCAGCAAAACATCGCTCAAATAGCCTATGAGCCAGATCAAACCAATAATTATGCTCAAAGTTATGATTATCCTGACAACCCGGTCAAATGTAAATGGCCGTTGAAAGAAATCCATTTTTTCGTACTTTTTAGATTTTTCAAGTTTGCGAAAAAACTTTTATCTATAGCCAATTGCTGCATAACCGACCCAATGATGAATATTTGCCACTGCTGTCGTGTCCATACCTAAATCTTTAACCCGCAGCATTTTATGATCAATACTGTTTGCGTAACCAACTAAAATTCCATGCAGCGTTACACCTAATTTTTTCGATAAATAATAACTGGTCAAAAGGCCAAACGGTACACTATACCGCCCGCACCATGTCCAACGATATTTCATATAATTTGTGTCCTGGACCGTGTAATGAACAAACTGGTGAATACCACTTGTGTCTAATTCCCCGATAATTGTCGAAATAATTTCATGTTCGTGCTGCACAGCTTTTCGATAACCTGCGGAATCTGCGCCATAATAAGCTAAATTCTCACCACCCCAGCCCTGATCACCATAATGTACAGCGTCAGTACTGATGATTATCGCAAAATCTTTACCCCATTGCCAATGCCTATTCTTTACGATTTGCGCTAAAACATCTGATAAATCCTGGGCAATTTGTTTCATACGCTCATATTTCATATAAGGTACCAAAATCGGCACAATCTCAATGTCTTTACGGTCTAATTTCTGTAAATATGGCAAAAATGCTTCAATAGAATGCTCGACTGCCATCATCGAATCATGCACAATATAATCCTTTTTCGGTAAACGCTGCAGTATGGTGTCTCGCAATGGCGAAATTTTTATATTACCATAAGCTCCACGCCAATAATCAAAAGTACCGAAAATCAAACTATCACGTAAGCCAAATTTCCATGCTTTATGCGCTACGCCGAAAATTATTAAAGTCCTGGCCCTGACATGCTTCAACAGCAACGGGTACAGGTACGAAACATAAGCATGATCATCATGCGGACTAATTACAACTTTCCATACTACCTGCGAATCCAGACCCAGGCTATCTTCCCGCTGCTTTATCAACTGTCCGAAATTTCGGTATGTACGAGCTAAAACAGAATCCAATTGCCAGCTTTTATGTGCAAAGCCAACTGTATCAACAAAATTTCGTATTTTTTCTCGATTTTTTTGTACTTTAGACGGCTGGCAACCAATAAAAAACGTAACCATTAAAATTGCCAGCGCCCAAAACTTTGCTTTTGACATGGCTAAAAAGCTTTTTTATTCAAAAATAACTTTTTTCTGGCAAAATTTTGGAATTTGCCCAAAAAAATATAACTTGTCAACTAATTAATAATCATTTACTATGATAAAATTAGAGCTTGAATACATCTTTCACACTACGCCCAAGATTCTTTTCAAACAAATTAGCACACCTTCTGGACTTGCGGGCTGGTTTGCCCAGGATGTCGACGTTATGGACAATATGTTCATTTTCAAATGGGCAGACTACCGCATGGATGCAATTGTACAAATTAACCACGAAAATTACTACGTAAAATTTGATTGGATCGACGAAGAAGAAAAATACACTGAATTAAAACTTGTTTACAATAAACTCAGTAAAGACACTTCCCTAAAAATAACAGATTTCGCTGAAAATGAAGAAGATGCAGAAGATTTACAAAAACTATGGGATGAGACAATCAAACGTTTAAAACTGAGGCTTGGGCTGCCACCTAAGCTTATGAAATAAAACTTTTAAAATATTTAATTACTATCAACCCAAAACTGATAAAAACTTTTGTGGTTGTCAGGCGAAAAAAAATATAAATATCGCCAAAATTTCAATATTAAACTATCGCTTTAATCAGACAAACTGCTTTCTGATAATGTATCATCTTGCAATGAATACCTAACCACGCCCGTATCTGAATAATTGATTTTTAAAACATCTATCAAAATTAAATCCACAAGTACGTCCTCTGCTACTTTTGGCGGGATTTTAGCGAGCTGGCAAAACTTACGGAAAGTAATAAAATCATGCGAACGAAGGTATCTCAACAACACGTCCTCCTTTCGGTCAAATCTTATATTCACTGATTGCCTCGACTTAAATTGGCTGCGCCACACTCGAAGCTGCACGTTATTAACTAAAAAATTTTTATCATTAACACGGACATAAGCCTTCCAACGCCCCTGGCTATCTTTTGCATAATGTGGCTTATGCTTACTTTCGGGTATAATAACTTCTAAAACTGTCTTTTTCTTGACTTGCCACGAACGAAAATAAAAATCTACCGAAGGACGGCAATACATCCTCGCTGCAGCCTGAATCATATACAATTCCTCCTCAGACTGTACACCTGCGATTTTACCATTATCCTTAACACCTATAAGCAAAATTCCACCCTTAGTATTTGCAAAAGCAACTATGCTCCTTGCAATCTTAGACAAATCGGAAACCTCGAATTTAAAATCCAGCTGAAGTCCCTCTCGCTGCTCAATAAGCTCCTGCAAATGCTTTGGAAGCTTTATTTGTTCATCGTATGCCATAAGCTTTTATCTCTGGCAAAACATAAACGCCTTTGGCTTTCAACCGCATTGGATTATAACGATAAGTGTGTATTAAATCCCCTGAAGGAATTTTAATCATTACCAATGAAAACGAAAAATATGCAATATCCTGTGGGGCTTCAGAGATAATGACAGTCTGAGTCCTTGAATAAGCAGACTGTAACTTAGGTATTAAATCTCTATTTTTTTTCGACAGGAAAATAATGTTGGCCCAGGGCAATGTATTGGCATTTACCAGAACGACTTTTACTGGCAAACCATGTAAAGTCCTATCTGCAAAATATTTTGTCAAAAAATACTCCAATCTACTGTCTGTCACTCCAATAATGAACGATTCCTTATATTTTTCCCAAAACAACAATCTGGACAAATTCAAAATATAATCGCCTATTTCTGTTGGTGAAATCCCTTTTATTGGCATTACAGCAACTGGCTGGCTTTGCGTAGTATCGATTTTTGTCGAATCTGTTGCCTGATTTGTATCGACTGTTACAGTTTGAGCAAGAAGACTATGATTAAAAACAAATAAAATGGCGGATATAGTTAATAATGTAATAAACTTTTTCATCACAAAAGAAATTTAAAATTTTTATCAAAAATAGGATTTATTTTTTAGAAAGCGAACTGTTTTAGCCCAAATTAAATTTGAGTGTAAAGAAAAAAAATGTTAATCAACAAGTTTTTACCGAAAAAAATATTAACTTTGCTAAAGTTAAAGCATTTTCAGGCTTTTTATGCCTTGTTTTTTTGAAGAATAAAAAATTTTGTGTTATGGCTAATAAAAAAAAGGTTCTTTTTGTAATGCAAGAAATTACCCCATATGTCCCCGAGACTTTTATGTCTAAAGTAGGTCGCATTCTCCCGCAAGGGATACAGGAAAAAGGCAAAGAAATCCGCGTTTTTATGCCTCGATATGGTATAATTAAAGAGCGAAGACACCAATTGCACGAAGTTATCCGACTTTCTGGGATGAACGTAATTGTCAATGATACAGACCACTCCCTCATCATCAAAGTTGCTTCAATTCCCTCAGCAAGAATGCAAATTTACTTTATAGACAACGAAGATTACTTCCATCGCAAAGCTATGGTTAAAGACGAAAATGGCAACTTTTTCAAGGACAATGACGAACGGATTATTTTCTTTTCTCGCGGGGTACTGGAAACTGTCAAAAAACTTCGCTGGGAGCCTGATATAGTCAATGTCCATGGCTGGCTCGGTGCTTTAGTTCCATTATACGTCAAAAAAGCATATCAAGAAGACCCTATTTATAAACACAGCAAAGTCGTATATACAATTTATGATAATGGATTCGATGAGCCTCTAAACAAGCAATTCAAATCAAAAGCCAAATTCGACATAATCACCGACAAAGATTTAGATTTAGTCAAAAACCCTACTTACCAAAATCTTACAAAATTAGCTATCAAATACAGTGATGCTGTCGTTTTAGCATCAGAAAATATCGATCCTGAAATTTTGGAATTCATTGAAAAACAAAAGAAAACAGTTTTACCTTTCGTACCAGAAGAAAAAATTGTTGAAAAATATTCTGAATTTTTCGATAATCTTTTAGCTTAGCAGGACAATTTTGGAATTAGAAAATTTAAAATACAATTCAATGAACAAATTTTTTTTGCCTATTCTATTTGCGTTATTATTGACTTTTACTTTCTCATGCGATAAACATCAAGATTTTGGTTTAAATATTTTACCAGAGCAAGACCTTATCAACACCAATTTTGCAGATACTTTCACAGTTAACGTTCACACTCGCCCTTATACGCATATCCAGACTATGGGTAAGGAAGCTGTACTCATTGGTTCGTATAAAGACCCAATTTTCGGATATACCAAAACTTCTATAGGCATACAGATTCAACAATTTTCTTATCCGGATTTTACTGACTCAGCTGTAACTTATACAGTTGACTCAGTTTTTTTAATGCTTAAATTAGACCCTGGTTACACTCCTTATGGTAAAATCTATAATCCATTACCGCTTTACGTTTTTCCAATCAAAGAACCGATAAGTATCACAAGGCGCATCTATGCCGACGATTCTATCACAGAATTTACAGACTTTAGCGACACTCTGGGATATACTGAATTCAGCATCTTCAATATTGAAAGCGATACCATTCTTAAAATCTATATTGATAAATCTTTAGCATACAAATTCATCGATAGTGCTGATTACTACTTTTTTAACGATTCAGCTCATTTCACTGACCGATTTCCTGGATTTATAATAACTCCTGGTAGAAATTTTTACGACGCAGCTATTTATAAAATACCCTTCCCGGCAGTTATTAATCCACACATTACTGTTGACCAGCTGACGTCTGGTTTATACATTTACTATCACCCTGATACTGTGTCGGATACATCTTATTTATATAAATTACCTTCAAGTGGAATGAGTAAATATTTTACGTTAATAGAACATGATTATTCCAATACCAACATTTTTAATTCAAATAACGATTCTGTCGTTTATTTACAAACTGCAGGCACAGCTATCGACGTTAGTTTTCCGTATATTAATGCTTTGAAAAATAAAGTTATACATAAAGCTGAATTAATTCTCCAACTTGAAAACCCACAATATACTGAGCAAACCTCTTACATGCCGCCTAAACAAGTCTTTCTTGTCGGTCGAAAACCTGATGATTCTACTGCTGAACCTGTATTTTTAGCTGATTATTTCAACCGTCAAACCGTTGAATATAAAGGCTTTCAACTCCAATTTGACCATTATTCAATTAATGTCACGCATCTTTTGCAAAAAATTATAAACCACCCAGACCAGGACACTCTAATTTACTCAATTATAGATTTATTTGACAATCAACAGCTTACACGAGCAGTCTTAACGACACAAAACAATTCGAAACCTCTTAAATTAGTTGTTTTTTATTCTAATTATTAAACTCAAGGGCTATGTGCGGAATAGTTGGCTATATTGGACGAAGACAAGCATATCCTATCCTTATAAATGGCCTCAAACGATTGGAATACAGAGGCTACGACTCTGCTGGAATTGCAATTGTCACTGACCAGGGAATAAAAGTTTTCAAAAAAAAAGGAAAAGTCAGCGATTTAGAAGCTGAAACTAAACATCTTAACATTCAGGGAACTATTGGAATTGGACACACTCGTTGGGCTACACACGGCGAACCTAACGACCAAAACGCTCATCCGCATACTTCGCAAAACGGACTTTTCACTCTGATACACAACGGTATCATAGAAAATTATAACCACCTCAAAAAATTTCTCATCGAAAAAGGCTATACTTTTAAATCAGATACTGACACTGAAGTACTGGTTAACCTGATCGAATACATATACCTCGAAGGTGAAACAGATGCTGAGTTAGCTGTGCGACTGGCATTATCCAAAGTTATCGGCGCTTACGCTATAGTTGTTTTAGCTGAAAATGAACCTGATAAACTTATCGCCGCTCGAAAAAGTAGCCCGCTGGTTATTGGCCTTGGCAGAAATGAATATTTCATTGCCTCCGACGCTACTCCTATCGTTGAACATACAGACAAAGTTATTTACCTCAACAACGATAATATTGCGATTTTGAAAGAAGACGAGTTGATTCTTAAGACTTTAGACAATAAAAAACTTAAACCTGATATCCAAAAAATCGACTTTGACATTCAAGCCATTGAGAAAAACGGTTTTGATCATTTTATGCTTAAAGAAATTTTCGAACAACCTGAGGCTTTACACAATACAATGCGCGGGCGTATTGCTCCTGATTTTTCGTCTATTCGACTGGGCGGTCTCCTCGATGTTATGGATAAAATCTTAAATGCTAAACGTCTGATCATTGTCGGCTGTGGTACTTCCTGGCACGCAGGCTTAGTCGGCGAATATTTAATCGAAAACCTTGCCCGTATACCTGTCGAAGTAGAATATGGCTCTGAATTCCGGTACCGTAACCCTATCATTTACAAGGACGACATTGTAATTGCCATTAGCCAAAGCGGCGAAACCGCTGATACTCTGGAAGCTGTCAAATTGGCAAAAGAAAAAGGAGCGACAGTTTTAGGCATCTGCAACGTCGTTGGTTCGAGTATTCCACGCGAAACACACGCAGGAGTTTACACTCACGCAGGACCAGAAATCGGCGTAGCTTCTACTAAAGCTTTTACTGCGCAGGTTACTGTCCTGACAATGATGGCTTTAATGCTTGGTTACGAAAAAGAAGTTTTACCATACGGACGTTTTAAAAAACTTACCCAGGAACTTTACCATATCCCCGAAAAATTACAGAAAATTCTGGACCAAAACGAGTATATAAAACAACTGGCAGAAAAATATCAAACTGCTTCAAACTTCCTGTATTTAGGACGTGGATACCTTTATCCCGTTGCTTTAGAAGGCGCGCTTAAACTCAAAGAAATTTCATACATTCACGCCGAAGGATACCCTGCCGCTGAAATGAAACACGGCCCTATAGCCCTGATTGACGAAAATATGCCTGTGGTCTTCCTGGCTACTAAAGATAAAATCTACGAAAAAGTTATATCCAACATCAAAGAAGTTAAAGCACGTCACGGTAAAGTAATCGCTATTGTAACAGAAGGCGATGAAATCGCGTCTAAATTGGCCGATCACATTATCGAAATACCAGAAGTCCCCGAAGAATTAACCCCGTTACTGGCAGTTGTACCATTGCAACTGCTGGCTTATCATGCAGCTGTACTTCGCGGTAACGACGTAGATCAACCACGGAATCTGGCTAAATCAGTTACTGTTGAATAACTTAAAAACTTTGACATGAAAGTACATCAGCTTTACCCAATACAATTTAAACCTATTTTCAAAGAAAAAGTTTGGGGCGGCAACCGCCTTTGTACAATTCTCAACAAAAACTGCGACCCTACTAAACCAATCGGCGAAAGCTGGGAAATATCCGCAGTGCAAGACAATATTTCTATTGCTGAAAACGGATTCCTGGCCGGAAATAACCTACAGGAAATCATTGAAACATACCTGACAGACCTGGTCGGCGATAAAGTCTATTACAAATACGGCATTGAATTCCCTTTACTGATTAAATTTATCGATGCCAACGACACCCTCTCTGTACAGGTTCACCCCGACGACCATACTGCTAAATTTCGACATTATGCTTACGGAAAAACAGAAATGTGGTACGTAATTCACGCTGAGCCTGACGCTAAACTCTATATGGGCTGGAAACACGACATGGACCGGCAAACATTGCTTAAATCACTGGACGACGGAACTATTGCTGAGCATTTGAACGTCGAAACAGTAAAACCAGGCGATGTCTTCTTTATTCCCCCTGGCCGCGTTCACGCTTTAAGCAAAGGCATTGTAGTTGCCGAAATCCAGGAAACTTCTGATATTACTTATCGCTTGTACGATTGGGGACGGGTAGGTCTGGACGGCAAACCTCGTCCTTTACACGTTGACCTGGCAATAGACGTAATTGACTATAAAGCTTACGACAATTACAAAATCAGCTACAAACCTGAACTTAACAAAACGGTACAACTGGTAAGTTGCGAACATTTTACAACAAATCTCCTTGAATTTAACCGAATAATCGAAAAAAACTACCTGGCCCTCGACTCATTTGTAATTTATATCGTTGTCGAAGGATATTTTGCACTGGAATATTACAAAAAGCAGCGCATTGAACTTAAAAAAGGTCAGACAGTCCTTCTACCTGCTGAATTCTCAGAAGTCAAGCTTTTACCATTCGAAAAATCGAAAATCCTCGAAGTTTACATCGAAAATATAAATTTAAACGTACAAAATTCATTAGAAACATTTTTTGGCGAAGGACGGATAGTTTAATTATAAAAAAACGTTAAAGCATTTGTGACATAAATCCGATAATTTTATCTTTGCAGTGCTTTTGAAATAAGCGCCCGGTTCGTCTAGTGGTTAGGACGCCAGGTTTTCAACCTGGAGGTCACGGGTTCAAGTCCCGTACCGGGTGCCAGGCGGGCTGGCAAATGCCAGCCCGCTTTTCGTTTCTAAAAAACACCTCGTTCCATTAACGAAAATTTCCAGATACTTGCCCAAATTTACCATCTTAGACAAAAACTTTCATCACCTAACAATCCGGAAAATGGCTAAATTAGGCGGGTATTCACGAAAAACTTTAGCTTTTTTGCTGCAAATTTTGCAACATCTCAACAAATCCATTACCCCTCGTTTTTAGACAGGAAATCTAACGCTATTACTAAAAAACTTTGGAAAAAACGTCATACACAAAAATCATAAGCACGTACTTTTTTACTTACCAAACAAATCCTGTAACTTAATTTTTACAAAAAATCAAAAACTACTTCAAACTACTCTCATGTTTTTTACGAAAAAAACAAGCCACACAGATAAACTTTGACTTAATGCGAAAACTTCTTTAAACCAGCCAAATCAAAGGAAAGCTAAACTTACTACAAGGAGGGCAAAAAAACTAAATAAACTAAAGCTTCCACTACACGATAAAATACTTTGAACAAAACCAAAACCATTAAATTACAAAAAAAGATAAATACAACACTTGCGGATAACTATATGACTAAATATTTCGAAAAAAGCAAAATCACTGACAAAAAAACAACAATAATATCATACACAAAAACTAAAACAATCTAAAAACTAAAAACCACACGATAAATTCTGAACATCAACATTTTTCTCTGCCTGCAATTACTATATCCTCCTGCGGAATAACCTCCTCCCCCCTAAACCTCAAAAAAATCTGCGCAACCGAAACCGTATCTTTCTCACAATACTCTGCTATACGCTCTACCTCTTTGTCCTGCCAATAAATCTTCCATACATCCTCACCCGAAATATCTGCCTTCGGACTTGGAAGCTCAAAAAGCTTTGCCAACAACTCCAACGACGTAAAATGCTTGTAATCACCAAATTTCCATAGCTCCATAGTATCGAGAAACCTTGTCTCCCACGGCTTACGACCATGCGTGTCTAAAACTGACGGCAACGAAATACCATTGACCAACATCCGCCGTGCTATATACGGAAAATCAAACTCCTTACCATTATGCGCACACAAATACGAATCTTTACCCGAAAAATGCTTCTCAACTAACTGCTTAAAATTCTCTAAAATGCAGCTTTCATCCTCACCATAAAACGACTTAACTCTCAACTGCCGCTGCTGCGTTATAAAAGCTACCGAAATAGCGACAATCTTACCAAATTCCGCATAAATCCCAGCCTGATGATAAAACTCAGCATCCTCCACCCCATCACGATTAATAAAACTCGCCTTCTTATCCCACAACCGCTTCCAATCATCTGGCATCTGTTCATACGACTCAAAAGCCGGAACCGTCTCGATATCCAAAAACAAAATCTTATTTAGCGCTATCTGCCTAAAGTTCATAACCTCATTT
>WFZV01000045.1 GCA_015489395.1 Bacteroidales bacterium | reverse complement strand
TTTAAAAAGTATTTGCCAAACAGACTGATTTTCATCATAATCATTGCAGTTTACCTGGTTATCTATGGACTAAATATTGTTTTTGGTGGAATCGATTATCCTGGAAAACTCTGGATTTTACTGTCGATTTTTATTCTCTTCTTATTTGGCATAAAGCGTGAACTAAGCCTTACTTATCTGATGTTGTTTATTGCTGCTATTTCAGCATTTATCGCCACAAGTATCATTGATTTTTCGAATAATAAAAAATTAGCTTTAGAAGCAAAAAGCGCTTCAAGCAAAGTCGAAAATCTTAGAGACGCTGTGGCAGAACAATTAATCCGAGAATTAGAACCAAAATTACTTAAAGACGAAATACTTGGAGATTATTTAAACAAACCAACTTCACTTAATCTGCAAAAACAAATACAGCACTATTTACTTAAAGAATATTTTCAAGGTTATTGGAAAAAATACAATGTGAAAATCATCATTTGCGGTAATTCTTTACAAATCCCGCCATCGCAAGAAAAACAGATATGCGCAAACAATTACGGTAATCTGATAATCAAATATGGCCATCGGCTTTCGAATAATGCGAATTTCATCAATAAAAAAGACGGAACTGTTGTTTATCTGATTTTTATCAAAAATCCAAAAAATGACCTTTACATCGAACTTAGTCCTAAAATCATGCCCAAAGAAATCGGTTATCCAGAATTACTACTGGATACTGTGATAAAAAATCCTATTCCAGAACGATTTTCATACGCTAAATACCAGAACAATAAACTTATTTACAAATACGGGCAATTTAAATACCCTTCAAATGGAAAATTATTCGCTGCCCACTTAAATCAATACATCCGCTACAACCAATTCAAGCATTACATAAAACAAATAGATTCTACGAAAAATTTTGTTGTTGTCAGTTATAAACCACTATCATTCTTAGACTTGATTATCACATTTTCATATTTATTTGTCTTTTACATCCTTTTACAAATTCTAATTATCGTTATTTCTGGTCCAATCTTACACGCACAACCTATTAAATCATGGACAATAAAAAACAAGCTTATCATCTCAATGATAGGCGTCCTTACCATTGCTTTTCTAAGTCTGGGAATTGTAACGGTTCTTTTCAACATAAGCAAATATAAACAACAATTTAACCAATTTGTCATTCGCAAGCTACACTCTGCTGCAACAGCTATTGAACTTTTATCCGACACAACTAAAATCGAAAACTTACAATTAGACAATCAACTAAAACAAATAGCTCAAGTACTTAATACCGACATTAATCTATACAACAACCGAGGCTTACTTTTAGGTACTTCACGAAGAAAAATCTTTGAATATCAACTACTTGGACAACTAATCAGCCATAAAGCATTATACCACACTTTACTAAAACAACAAAACGATTTTATAACTCAAGAACAAATCGGACTGCTTAATTATACCTCTGGCTATAGCAAAATCCAAACACAACAAGGACAAACATTATTCTTAAATATCCCATTCTTCACAAATCCAGATCAACTTCACGAACAAATCACAAATCTAATCGTCACATTACTAAATATTTACATTATCCTATTCATCCTGACTGTAACAATTGCAGTAATAATCTCCGAACAAGTCACAGCACCAATCAAAACAATTCAGCAAAAATTCCAGCGATTAAAATTAGGACACAAATACGAAAAAATCACTTACAATCGCAATGACGAAATAGGGCAATTAGTTGACGAATACAACAAAATGGTTGATAAATTAGAGCAAAGCGTTGATTTACTGGCCAAAACTGAACGAGAAAGCGCCTGGCGTGAGATGGCTAAACAAATTGCCCACGAAATCAAAAATCCACTCACGCCAATGAAACTTAGTGTACAACTGCTACAAAAAGCCTGGGAAAACAAAGACAAAAACTTTGATAAAAGACTTAAAGACGTAACCAAAACACTCATTGAACAAATCGAAAACCTCCGCAATATCGCAGAAGAATTCTCTGCTTTTGCCAAAATGCCTGTATCCAATAACGAAAAAATAGATTTAGCACAAAAAATCGAAAATATTACAAAACTTTTTGAAAATATCGAAAATGTCGAAGTCAAAGCTGTAATCAAACAACGCCCTGTTTACATCTGGGCAGACAACAAACAAATCTCACGAGTTTTCATAAACCTGATAAAAAACGCAATTCAAGCAATTCCTGAAGGCGTTGACGGAAAAGTTATAATCGAATTAGACGCTGACAAAGACAAAGCTCTTGTCAAAGTAATCGACAATGGTACAGGAATACCCGAAGAAATTCAAAACAAACTCTTTACTCCAAGCTTTACAACCAAATCAAGCGGCATGGGACTGGGACTGGCAATGGTGAAAAACATTATACAGAACGCTAAAGGCAAAATCTGGTTCGAAACACAGGTGGGCAAAGGCACTACATTTTACATCGAATTTCCACTATACCAAAACGACTCAGAAGACGATTTACAAGAATCTGAATCTTAGCAATGTACTGCTTACGTAAAAAAATTGGCATATTTGAAAGAAATTGATAATTTTGTTTGAAGTTAAAATTTTTAAACAAAATAAAATACAACAATGGCACAATTCGTTCCTTTTGATGACAATGTTGAAGTTCTTGGACGAGTGGTTCTAAGTATCACTCATTCAATCGATAACATTTTTGAAGAGCAGATGCTGGAAATTCTACAAATGCACGGAATAAAAGAAATTAAACCTGATGATTGGTACCCTTTGAAAAATTTACTTAATGCACTAAAATACATTCACGACGAAATTGGTCCCAACACTCTTTATGCCATTGGAAAAGGAATACCTTATAATGCAAAATTTCCTGAAGAAATTAAAGATTTAGAACAAGCTCTCAATATAATCGACGAAGCTTATCACATGAACCACAGAGGAGGAGAGATTGGGTACTACAAAGTTGTAGAATTCGACTGGGACTCAAGACAAGCTGTTATGGAATGCAAAAACCCATATCCTCATCATTTCGATAAAGGTTTGCTTATCAGTATGGCACGTAAACATGCACCGGAAGATGCTGATTTCATCGAAATTTATTTAGACGACTCCAGACCTTCACGTTTGGATGGTGCTGATTCTGACTGGTTTATTATAAAATGGTAAATATAAACCTATGAAAAAACTTTTTATCGCAATATTGCTGTTGCTTTTGTCATTAAATATTTTCTTTTTTAGCTGCAAGCAAAAAGGCAATCCCTACATTGTTTGGCGAAAAATTACCAATCAAATGATAAACTCCTACGGGGGATTTACGTATTTTCGTGCTAATCCAGACTCAACATTGTATAGTGGCATTCATACTGCACAAATTTTGGCTTATATTTACGGTATAAACGATACCATTGCAATTATTGCATACGGTCATGTTTACTCTATCGATAATCCAGAGCCTACTTTGCGAGAATCATCAGTTGACACTCGTGCTGTTATAAAACACGATTCAATTGTTTTGAACGAATCTGATACTGATTTTGTATTCATTGATACTTTGAAGAATTTAGCCCTTGATACATCATACTTTGTACGTAGTTTTGTTGTAATTCGTAACGCTGGAGGTGCCATTGACACTGCATACAATCAAATCGTTTCACAATTTCACACCGCACGTCCGCAGGATATCTGGTTTGTCAAACATCCGTTTACTGTTGCTGATGCTCGTACAGAAGCTGTTGCTTTTGTCATAAACAACAAAGCGTATATTGGTACAGGTAAAAATGGACTGAGACTCTTAAATGATTTTTGGCAGTATGATCAAAACACTGATACCTGGACTAATGTTGCTAATTTACCTGGTCCTGGACGTTTTAAAGCTTCTTCATTCGTTATTAATGATACAGCCTACGTTGGCTTAGGATTGATTAGCATGACAGACTCAACTCAGTTTGTAGGAGATTTTTGGAAAACTTACAGTATGATGTACTGGGAGCAGATCGACTCCATTGACCCAACGGCAGAACGTTATGATGCTGTTGGATTTTCTGCTCTTTATAATCACGAATTAAAAGGATTCATAGCCTTTGGCCGTTCTTATGGGGTACGCTCAGATATTTATATGTATGATCCGCTATCAGATGTAGATTCGACACTGCACGGCGCATGGATTAATATGGGCGATATTACGCCTGAAAGATATGGAGCTGTTGCTGTTACACCTCCAGACAAAAGCTTTGTAATTCTCGGCGGCGGAAAAAATTTCGCTGGTTACCTGACAGACTTTTACATATATTACCCCACGACCGGGACCAAAGTTAAATTGAAAGACTTTCCTGGTCCTCCTCGTTATGATGGCGTAGGTGCTTATGTGCAATTTAATCGTGGTGGCACAACTCACGAAATGTTTTATTACGGCACAGGACAAAATGATACAGCTTATTTCAACGACTGGTACGCTTATGACTTAACTCAAGATAGATGGTACACAAAAAGTTACATTCACGAAGACTTTATCGTTGGAAAACCTCGTGCAGGCGCAGTTAGTTTTGTGGTTACAAAAGCTGTTGTTGAGTATGGCCTGAACATCAGAGTTTTTGTTATGACAGGATATGACGGCACTAATTATTTAAACGATGTTTGGGAATATCTACCATAATGCTTTCAAATTTTTCATAAAAACATTTTCAAATGAAACGATTTTGGTTAGTCATAGCTACTTTTTTATTTGTTGCATATAGTTTTGCGCAAAAAAACGAATATAGATATTTATCCATTCGAATCGGTACAGTCAACAATTATATTTTCAAACCCAGCTCTAATGAATATTTGCTAATGCACACGCCTTATGGCGACTTTTACCAAATACCTCAAAAATTTGTCAACTTTACGCCTGGTGCAGAATTCAATATTTTGTATCACATTGATGCTAAAAACGATAAATTTGGTTTTGTCGTAGGTGCCGGAGTTAAAACGTACGGAAATACAATCAAATACGTCTGTGAAAAATACGATTTTAAAGCTACTGACAGCTATCGTGCATTTTCTGTTGTTGTGCCATTTTATGTCAAATTTTCTGCTAACAACATTTACCTGAATCAGGCTTATATGACTTTTGGCTTTAAGCAGTATTTCAACATTTTTGCGTATAATTTTCAGACAGCATCCTGGCAAGGCTCAAAATATGTTCGTTCACTCTCCCGTGATGAGTATCGATTTCAGTCAACAGCAATTTTCACCGGCTTCAACTACAATATTTTCTATTTTGATTTAGAATATCAATTACGCAGCTTGTTAAACAAAAGTTATCGAACTATTACGTCCGAAGGTCTTGTTATGCCATACAAAAATCTTAACTACCAGGCAAATATCCTCTTTTCGTTTGGCATACACATACCTCTAACCCGCTGGACTACTATGCGTTACTGGACAGCTGAAAAGATTAGACGTTTCTTTACACCTGTACGATAATAATTTGATCTTATGCCGACTTAAGTTGCTGTTTTTTTACAAAACAATTGTAATGAAAAAAGTTTGGTACATTCTAATTGCTTTAGTTTTTTGGGAATTTTCGACTTTTGCACAGACTCAGCAAGATTCACTAAATTCAGAGCTTTTTTCTGCGATTTTTAGTCAAAATCTGGATTCTGTTGCCTTGCTATTAGAACAAGGAGCTGACGTTAACGCAAAAAATGTCTATGGCATAACGCCTCTGCTCTATGCTGTTGATCTGGGCAACATTAAATTGGTTAAACTGCTTATAGATTATGGAGCAAACGTCAATTATATCCCACCATACGACCCAGGAGCTTTGACCATGGCGATTTTACACAATCAAGATTCGATTCTTCAAATGCTTTTAGAACATAAGGCTAACCCTGATCTACCAGACAAATTCGGTTTCACGCCTTTGTCTTATGCAATTTATTATGGAAATTATAATGCAGCTGATTTATTGCTTTATTACGGTGCAGACCCCAATAAGAGATTTCATCAATGGTCGCCTGTAGATTTAGCTTGTTATTTCGATGATACATTAATGCTTAACATGCTGATTTACTACGGCGCAAAATTAAACATTACTGATACACAAGGTTTTACGCCTTTACATGTTTGTGCGCAGCAAAACGCTATCAACACAGCTTCAATTCTTATTCGTAATGGCGTAGATGTCAATGCTAAAAACATAGACAATGCTACGCCTGCCATACTTGCGATTTACACGAAAAACAATAAAATCTTAGACACTTTAGTCAAGCACAATGCAGATTTAAACACCACTGTTTTAAACAATATCACTCCTTCGACAATTGCACTTGTAGTTCAAAATTACAAAGCCAGACGACTGCTTAAGAAAAAACACGTTTACCAGCGCCAGAGCATTATTAATTTTATAATAGGGATTCCCAGCTTTTTCAATTACCAGGATTTTCTGTGTGGTGTCAGTATTGGCATAAAAGAATTATCGTCAAATATTGATTTTCAGGTTCAATTGACCACTCGAATGTCGCCTCGCAGGGTAATTTTTCAGACCAACGATCATAATTTTACACAATTCTGGGAGCAACGCTGGATTTTAAGTGGTTCTCTGGTTAAAAACTTTTATCTTTTCACTGCTAAAAAGTCAAATATTTACTTTCGTTTGGGTGTAAGCTCACTGTTTTCTTATGCAAACTACCGTGGCAGCCTTCAGAAAAACTCTAATTTTTCGATTTTGCCGCTCGTAGGAGCAGGTTTTGATGTGAATAATTTTATTTTTAATCTGGATTTCACACGGTTAAAACTACCCGGAATCAATCAATTTCCGTATTTCGTCAATTTGGGCATAAATTTTCGCATCTCACCGATAAAAATTTCGTTACGACAAAAGCATTTTTACTTCAACTATGAGCCGCAATTTTAGGTTTAAAAAATTTACTATTTCGCAGCAGCACAGCTCAATGAAATTAAGCACTGATAGCGTATTGTTAGGTGCCTGGGCAGACTGCTCCGAGGCTAAAACGATTTTAGACATAGGAACTGGAAACGGAATTTTAGCGCTAATGATGGCACAAAGATATCCTGAGGCACAGATTTATGCTATTGATATAGATCAAAACAGTATAAAAGACGCACAATATAACTTTCAGCAATCGCCCTGGAGAGAAAAAATAACCGCCATTTTAGCAGATGTTCGAACATATAATTTTCCTATGCAATTTGACTGTATTATCTCAAACCCACCTTATTTTCAGAATTCTTTAAAATCAACAAAACAAAACCTCTCTATCGCAAAGCATGATAACACTTTGAACTTCAAAGAATTAGCTACCATCATCAATAAACTACTCATGCCACATGGCAAAGCTAATGTTATTGTTGCATTTGATTTTAGCCATCAACTTGAAAAAAACTTTAATTTCGAATATCTATTTTGTAACAAACGTCTGGACGTGTTTACCAA
>WFZV01000044.1 GCA_015489395.1 Bacteroidales bacterium | reverse complement strand
GCACAATTACTTAATAGAATTAAGATCACTGAAAAAACTAAATACCGTGTTGTTTTCATTTGTGAAAAGTTAAATGTTTTACTAAAGCTAAAAAGTTATAACAAATTTACAAATATGTTTCAAAGCATTTTATTTTAACAATCTACGAAAAATTATAATTTTGAACCACAATCAAAAATAAAACAAAAAATTAAAATTATGGCCAGAATACGACCGTTTAAAGGACTGCGTCCGCCTAAAGAATTAGCACCTAAAGTGGCTTGCTTGCCTTATGACGTTATGAATACCGAAGAAGCTCGAAAAATGGCAGAGGGAAATCCATATTCTCTCCTGCATATCACAAGGGCTGAAATTGACTTACCTGTTGGCACTGACGAACATTCACCTGAGGTTTATGAAAAATCACGCGAAAATTTCAAAAAATTCATTGAAAACGGCTGGCTCCGTCAGGATAGCGAGCCGCATTTTTATATCTATGCCCAAACAATGAACGGACGCACACAATATGGCATTGTTGCTGGTGCGCATTACATGGATTATTACGAGGGAAAAATCAAAAAACACGAACTCACCCGACCGGAAAAAGAACGTGACCGCACTGTTCACATTTTAACTAATAATGCACAACTGGAACCTGTATTCCTGGCATTCCGCGAAGTCCCGGAAATTACAAAAATAATGATGGACTGGGTCAATAACCACGAACCAGAATATGACTTTGTGGCTGAGGATGGCATTGGACACCATTTCTGGGTTATCGACGATCCTGAAGTGAACGAGCAAATCCAACATCTGTTCGAAACCAAAGTCCCACATACTTACATTGCCGACGGTCATCACCGTACAGCCGCAGCAGCTCTGGTTGCAAAAGAAAAAGCTGAACAAAATCCCAATCACACTGGCGAAGAGGAATATTGCTACATAATGGCTGTGCATTTTCCGCATAACCAGCTAAAAATCATGGACTACAACCGAGTTGTCAAGGACTTAAACGGACATACACCAGAGGAAATTCTCAAATTGCTTGAAAAAGATTTCGACATCGAACCATGGAACGGTCAATACAAACCTGAAAAACGTCATACTTTTGGCATGTACTTGCAAGGAAAATGGTACAAACTCACAGCCAAACCGCACACTTACGACGACGAGCATCCTATTGATGGACTGGATGTTACAATACTTACCAATTACGTCCTAAAGCCTATTTTGGGCATTGAGGACTTACGCCGGTCAAAACGCATTGACTTTGTTGGCGGCATCCGTGGACTCGGCGAATTAGAGCGTAGAGTCGACAGCGGAGAAATGGCAATAGCTTTCGCACTTTATCCTGTATCAATGGAGGAACTGATGCGAATCGCAGACACAGGCAACATTATGCCGCCAAAGACAACATGGTTCGAACCAAAATTACGTAGTGGTCTGGTAATTCACAAATTAGACTAATAGCTTGTGAATAATACGCTTTGCTGCATTAGCCTGTTTTTCGACGAATAATTTTATTAATTCAGTAACTTAAAGGTGTTACGTACTTATTTTGCTGCAGAAAACCTTTGATGAGCGAAAGAAAGCGGAAGGTAGTGTATGATAAAAATAGAGCTATGGCGACGACCGCAGGTCGTCGCCATAGCTTACTTTTACGGTAAAAAGTAAAATAGCTCGTACGTTATTTTAAAGGCTAAGATGTCACAGAAAATCCTGATATTCGCACACCAAGGATGGTAACATCGTCGATTTGTTTGTAGCCGTTTTTCCAGTTTTCGAATTCAGCTTCTAAAACAGTATATTGCTCTTGTACAGGTAAGTGGCTGATTTTAAGTAAAAGTTGTTTGAGGTTTCTGTACAAAAACTTTTTACCTTGCGGCCCGCCGAATTGATCGCTAAAGCCATCAGTAATCATGTAAATCATTTGGTTTGGTTTAAGTTGCAGTTGGTGGTTGGTAAAGCTTGGCTTTTCTTTAATGAACAGTCCCACAGGCATTTTATCGGCTTTAATTTCGATCAATTGGTCATTATCGATGATAATAAGCGGATTGTAGGCTCCGGCGAAGCTGGCTTTTAAAGTGTCAGTTTCGATAATTATAAGCGACATATCCATTCCGTCTTGAGCTATTGTAAAGTCGTTTGATTTTGTTTTAAGCGATTGTTTTACAAATTTTCGAAGGATATTAAGGATTTGAGCGGCATTATCGAAGTTATGTGTTTTAACAATTTCGTTGAGAAAAGAAATACCTAAAGTTGTCATTAAAGAGCCTGGTACGCCATGACCAGTACAGTCGGCAACCGTAATTATAATTTTATTATCGTATTGGTAAAACCAGTAAAAGTCTCCGCTTACATAGCTTTTGGGCTTATAGAGAATGAAATTTTGTGGAAAAACTTTGTTCAGAATCTTAATATCTGGCAGCAAAGCACGCTGGATTCGGCTGGCATACTGAATGCTTTCTGTTATGTCCTTGTTTTGTTGTTCCAGGATTTCTTTTTGTCGTTGGAGAACTTCTTTTTGTTGCATTATTTCAGCGTTGAGTTCTGTAAGT
>WFZV01000043.1 GCA_015489395.1 Bacteroidales bacterium | reverse complement strand
CTTTGATGAGCTACAACACATTTTATATAATATACAAACTTAAAGCTGGCGAGCCGATTGTAGGTAAATATCCATTTTCCATGCTTTTAGCCCGGTTTTTTATGAATTATGCTACACCTGCGCAGGCGCATTTTTTGTACAAATTAAATTGGTGGATACATATCGAAACAGTTCTGGTATTTGCTAATATCCTGCCGTATTCAAAGCATTTCCACGTTTATTTGTCGATTCCAAATGTCTTTTTGAGTCGTCTCGAACCAATGGGGAAGATGGATACAATGGAAGAGATTAAGGACGAAATTAAGGCTATGCTTAATCCTGAACAAGTAGATGAGCAGACAGGTGAGGAGCCTGAATTTGAGCGGTTTGGTGCGCTGGATGTCACGGATTTCTCGTGGAAGACTTACATGGATTCGCTCACCTGTACGCAGTGTGGGCGTTGTACATCGGTTTGTCCTGCAAATATAACAGGTAAATTGCTTTCACCCCGTAAATTGGAAATGAATTTTCGCGAGCGTACGGCTGAAATAGCTCCTAAATTGCTTAAAGGTGAAGAGATTAACGACGAACATACTCTTCTTTTTGGGTATTTGACCGAAGAAGAAATTTGGGCTTGTACTTCATGCCACGCTTGTGTGAACGAATGTCCGTTGATGATTAATCATACAAAGATTATTTTCGAGTTACGTCGTTATCTGGTTATGGAGCAAAGTTCTGCTCCTGCAGGATTGATTACAGCTTTTCAGAATATCGAAAACAACGGTGCACCATGGCAATTTAGCCAGGAAGACCGTATGCAATGGGCAGAGAATTTGACTTTAAACGGTGAGCCGATTCACGTTCCGACAATGGCAGAGAAAGCAGAAAAAGGCGAACAACCGGAATATTTGTTCTGGGTTGGTAGTGCAGGTGCTTTTGATGAACGTTATCGTAAGGTGGTTCAGAGTTTTGTTAAAATTTTGCATTATTTAAACATTGATTACGCTGTGCTTGGTACAGAAGAAATTGACACTGGAGACGTTGCCCGTCGTGCTGGTAATGAGATGCTTTACCAGATGCAAACGTTCCAGATTATTGAGCTTTTTAACCAGTATAATGTTAAAAAAATCGTTACCTGCGACCCGCACGATTATAATACTTTTAAGAACGAATATCCTGATTTTGGCGGACATTATGAAGTCTGGCACCATACAGAATTTTTGCAAATGCTCATTAAAGAGGGTAAGCTCAAGCTCAACGGCAAAGCACTTGCTGGCAAACGCATAACTTATCACGATCCTTGTTATCTTGGTCGAATTAACCGTCAAATCGAAGCACCAAGGTTTGTACTGAAGCAGCTTAATATCGAACTGGTCGAGATGCCAAGGCATGGTTACAATTCGTTTTGTTGTGGTGCTGGTGGTGGGCAAATGTTCAAAGAAGCTGAGCCGGGCGAAAAAGAAATCTTTATCGAACGAACCGAGGAGGCTTTGGGCGTTAATCCGGATATTGTTGCTACTGCTTGTCCGTTCTGTATGACCATGCTAACAGACGGACTGAAGTACAAAAACGCAATCGACCATGTCAAGGACTATGATATTGCCGAATTAGTGGCTATGGACTTAGGCCTGGTTTAATTTCGAAAATTTTTTAGCTGCTTTTTGCAAGAATTTTTGCTCAAGCTGATTTAGCTGAAAATGCGATTATGGCCGTTTTGAGCGTTCGCTCAAAACGGCCTTGCTTTTTTCGCTTTGCTTTTATCAAAGAAGTAAAAATCCCTGGCAAATGGGCGATTAACCTGTGTCCGTGGATTTACATTTTGTAAATCGTACGTATGCACACTAACCGGATTTTTGCAGTAATTTTTGCGAAAATAGTTTGAAGTCAGGCATACACGTCCAAAAGAAAATCGTACATCAAAATGGACGTTTGCCTGGAATGCGGCAAAAAGAAACCAGGGCAAGGCGCTTTTCGACTGGCGCCTTGCCCTGGTCAGGTAGTAAGCCGAATTCTTAGGATTTAAACATAATCAAAATCATCTCATTCCAAATGCGTAATACGCTACAGTGCCGTCAGGATAAATTCCCTGGATATAAACTCCTCCGTGCAAATTGTTGATAATCTTCTTGAGTTCATCTACCGAACGAACAGGCTTGTCGTTGATTTTCATGATAATGAAGCCAGGACGAACACCTACGGCACGTAATTTACCAGGCCCAAGGTCAACGACCTGAACACCATATTTAATACCTAATTGAGCCTTGAGATCATCGCTTATGTCTTCGAATGTAGCGCCTAACAGGTCAACCCGTTCTTTAACTTCTAATGTGGTCTTACCTTCAGAGTTGCGCAATACAACTTTAAAGTCTAACTTCTTATTACCTCTGAGAACTGTGACAACTACTTTGTCACCTGGACGATGTTGACCGATTTTTTCTAAAAGCTCAGGAACTTCGTTGACTTTTTGACCGTTAACAGCCACGATAACGTCACCAGTACGTATACCTGCAGCTTTGGCAGCACCGTTTGGAGTGACACCAACAACTACGACGCCCTGGTAAGTTTTGAGGTTATATTTTTGGGCTAATTCATCGTTGATATCAGAAACCTGAACTCCAAGGAATGCACGTTGAACAGTACCATATTCAATTAAATCTGCAACAACTTTTTTAACGATGTTAACCGGAACAGCAAATCCATATCCAGCAAAAACTCCTGTAGGCGAGGCAATTGCAGTGTTAATTCCGACCAATTCGCCTTTGATGTTGACTAAAGCTCCACCACTGTTTCCCGGATTAATTGCAGCGTCAGTCTGGATAAACGACTCGATAGCATATCTTTTATCCATAATCGAAACACTACGTCCTTTGGCACTGACTATACCTGCAG
The DNA here is from genome assembly GCA_015489395.1 of Bacteroidales bacterium. Lineage (GTDB taxonomy): Bacteria > Bacteroidota > Bacteroidia > Bacteroidales > S143-33 > S143-33. The sequence goes on along the minus strand of WFZV01000043.1, from coordinate 13,758 downwards.
TGACTGTTGAAGTAAGGTTAAAAGGATTACCAATTGCCAGTACCCATTCACCGACTTTGAGTTTGTCGGAGTCTCCAAATGGTAAAACAGGCAGACTGTCTGCGTCTATTTTGATGAGAGCAATATCAGTAGCAGGGTCACGTCCTATAACTTTAGCTTTGAAAGTACGGTGATCGAACAGAGTAACAGTGATATTCATTGCGTTTTCAATCACGTGATTGTTTGTGACGATGTAACCGTCCGGTGAAATAATAACGCCTGAGCCACTACCTTTTATAGCTGGTATTTGCATTGGACCGCCAAAAAGAAACGACATAATATCAGGCTGGGTGTAATATTCAGTGCGTATGTGAACAACGGCTTTTCGTGCTTTAGCTGCTGCTTCGACAAAATTTAATTCGCAGTTATCGAAAACATGATCATTCCTTGTGCGGTGGAAAATTTCAGAGTTAGGGGTATTGTAACTAATCTTCTTAATTTCAGAGTTTTTCGTAGGTTTGAGGAAGGCAAGGCCAATGATAAGCACTACTGCGCCTCCAAGCAGTCCGAACAGAAAACTAATTAGAGCATTTTTGACGTTTCTACGCATCATAGGTCGGAGTTTTAAATTTCGCGTTTACTAAAGTATTGAGTAAAAAGAAAAAATAGTGTTATTTTGAATTAAAAAAGCTTAAGTTTAAGATTTATTCACGCTTCCAAATGTAGATGTCTGAGGGTTTGAGCGGACGGTATTGTTGGAACCAGGTAAAATTTGGCAGTTTTTTCTCTTTTTCAGTGGCCAGGTTAGGAGGGATAATCGAACCGCTTGGTTTTCCGATAGATAGCAAACCATGCACTTTTTTGTTTTTCATAAATATTTTTATAGTGTCGCATTGCAGGTTGTTGATAGCAATTAGAGTTGAGTCTTCGAATATAAAGTAAATGGCTTTAGCTGAGCCTAATACGTCAACTCGACTAATCTGGCGGTTTTTGAAATTGATAACTACTTTATTGCCAAAAATCTGGTTAAACTGGTCATCTAAAGTGTGTTCGGCCAGAAAAACGTTTGTGTCCAGGATTAACTGGTAAGGTTCGCCGTGGACAGTAGTTAGTTCAGCTGTTTTGCCGTAAATTTGAATACTGTCTGACCACAAAATAGGATTTCCGTAAAGAAAAATGCTTGAGTCTAAAAACGAGTAAACCAGCGAATCGCATTTCATTTGAAGGTTTTTGTGATAAGCTTTAACGTGGTAATAAGCAATGGCTTTTCTGTAGATAAATGTGTCTGTCTCTGTCCTTAGGGTATCAATGTAAGACAGGAGTGTATCGCTACGTAGCCAAAGAGTGTCGTTGTAGTCGTACTGGATAAGTGTAGCATTGCCGGTCAGGAAAAAGCGTTCGGTTTTTTGAAAGAATTTACCGTATTGGCCTTTTAGGATGTATTTATCTGTTGTGTCTGTGATTATTACATTGTTTTTTGCTTCGCCAATGCCAGTTTTCTGGTTAAATGTGATTGTTTGTGCAGAAATTTGTTGTTTTGTCAGGTTTATTTTTGAGCCTTCGGTGATAATAGCTATCTGGTTTTCGTGGTCAAAAATGCCTTTGTTGCAGTACACGGTGTTTGAGTCGGTGTAGATGTAAGTTGGACCTAAGAAGTAGGATTTGTCGGTTTCGAAATCGTGGATCAGGGTATCGGTGTAGATTTTATATTTTTCGCTGAGAATTCGCACGCTGTCTTTGAAGTATGCTTTTCTTTCGTGAGTGTCGTAAATACCAAGTACGCTAATAAGAGTGTCTTTGTTGCTTACGATTTTACCCCAGCCTTTGTATTGTGCCTGGTCTTTGTTGAAGTCGTATTCAAGGGTATCGGTATAAAGCGTAACGCTGTCTTTTTCTAATTTTACATGTCCGTATACAAAAGCAAATGACGAATCGCCCAGGTAAAACAGTGAATCGCAGGACAGCAGGACAGTGTCTTTGCCTTTAATAGAAACCAGTCGAATGTTATTGTAAGCCAGGAAGTTGTTTTTTTGCAAGTTGTAAACAGCGCTATCGCAAAAAATTGTTGAACTGTCGTGGGAGAGGATTACCTGTCCTTTAAGAAATTGGTAATCAGGTCCGTATTGTTCTAAAGTCTGGAGGCTATTCGCGTGAATAAGTTCTATTTTGTTTTGTGCAAGGCTCTGCAGGGTCAGGAGAATAAAGACGAAAAAAAGTAGTTTTTTGTGTATCATTGAAAATTTTTTTAGACAAAGATAAATCCCTTTTTTTGTAAAGCTAAATTTTTACAAGTTTAAAATCAAAATTATGATAAAAGCGGTGATTTTCGACATGGACGGTTTGTTGATTGATTCTGAGCCATTTTGGGCGCAAGCTGAACTTGAGATTTTTCCACGATATGGAGTTAATTTGACATTAGCTGATTGTCAGAAAATGCAAGGTGTCAGCATTCGTGAGGTTGTGCAATACTGGTACGAAAGGAGTCCGTGGACAGGCGCAACAGTCGAAAGGGTCGCAGAGCAAATAACCCAGCGTGTCGTTGAGCTGATTTTGCAGCAGGGCAAATTAATGCCTGGTGTAGAGCAGGTTCTGGAATTTTTTAAGCAGCGAAATATACCAATGGCAGTGGCTTCGTCGTCTGAGCCGCAGTTAATTAAGCTGGTTTTAGAGCGGTTTTCTATTGCAAAGTATTTCGAGTTTTATCATTCTGCACGGTCAGAGAAGCATGGCAAGCCTTATCCTGATGTTTTTCTCACTACTGCAAAAAAATTGAAGGTCCAGCCCCAGCAGTGTTTGGTTTTTGAAGATTCGTATAATGGAGTTAAGGCTGCACGTCGTGCTGGAATGAAAGTCGTTGCTGTGCCTTATCCGGAAAATTTTGACCAACCCGAATTCGATTTAGCTGATTTTAAAATACATTCGCTTGAGGAATGGAACGAAGATTTATGGCAAAAGTTGAATAATTTAAATTAATTTTTCATTTGTGTTTTAGTTTTTTTGTTAAATTCATTTTTCGATTTTGGTTAAAAATCTTTGGTAATGAGACGATATGTTTTAATTCTTCTGAGTTTAATGTTTGTTCAATTGCTTTCTGCTCAGCAACTTTCTTACAAGCATTATCTCAAGATAATCAAGCAACCTTTTGTAAATGATACTGTTAAGGCACAGGCTTATGTCGATTTAGCCAGAATTTTGATCAAAAACAATCCTGATTCTGCGGTTGTGGTTTTACAATCGGCCGAAAAATTTATAAAACATGCCATCCACAAGCATGTACGGGTTAAAGTTGTGAGAAAACTTCGGCTTCAGCTGGCTACAGTTTATTTTTTAATGGGGCAAATAAATCTTCAAAAGAGCAATTACGGTTTAGCTTTTCGTTTTTTACGAGAGGCTTTACAGCTGTATGTTCAAATTGGCGATACCACACAAATAGCTGATATTGAGTCGCAAATCGGAAAAGTTTACGAAGATATTGGAGATTTTCAAAAAGCTGCAAAGTTTTATTCGAAAAGTATTCGCTCCATGCCCAAAAATTCAGAAAATTATGCTAAAACTTTATTAAATCTTGCTGATTTGTATTCAAATTTAGGACGTTATTCAAAGGCCAAAGAGCTTTATGCGAAAAGTTATAAAATTTTTCAGCCTACAGATTCCCAGTTGTCAGCCAATATTCTCAAGAATTTAGCCTTTATCAGTCAGAAACAACGCGACACTGATTTAGCTATTAATTATTTACGCAAAAGTTTGAAAATTAATTCTTTACTGCACAATCAAGACCAGATTTTCGACTTACTAATCTGGTTGGGTCAGATTTATTTACAAAAAAATCAAATCGATTCAGCTTATAAGTACTTTGTAGCAGCGCAAGATATGTCGCAACAGTTAAATCCACGGCAGCAAGCCCGGTTACAGTATTTTTTAGCACGCGTTTATATGAAAAAAGATTTAAACAAAGCAGAAAAAATTGCTGTTAAAGCCTTTAAAGTTGCTAAAACCCAGCACGATACAGCTTTGATTATAAAATTGAGCGACCTGCTGAAAGAGATAAACCTATCTCAGGGAAATTGTCCTTTGGCTTTAAAATACCAAAATCTTAAATCTAAAATCCAGAACGAATATCTTTTAAAGCTTGAAAAACAGAGAATTAACGATACACTAAAATATTTGCAACTTTCCTTGCAAACACGAGTGGACAGCCTTGAATACCAGCTAAAATTACAGCGAACACAATATTCTTCACAACAAGCAAGATTTACGCAAACTATTTTTCTGGGACTGTTTGTTTTTACGGTATTACTAATTTTTATAGTCACACTTATAATCAGATACAAAAGCGCTGTAGCACGCTTAGGAGAACAGGAAGAAATGAATGATTTGCTGCAAAAACTCACTTTAAGCGAGCAAGTTAGCGCTGATAACAAACGAAAATTAAATAAATTGTCCTTCGCCTTAGACCGAGACGTAAGTAATGCCCTGGCTTTAATGAACCTGATTTTGCCTAAAGATGAGATTATTGAAAAATTTGTCAAAGAGTACTTTAAAATTTTTATTCCGCGCAATAAACTAAGCGGTGACTTTTACTGGTGGGCTAATTTAAATAACCAGCTTTATGTTGCAGTCGCAGATACTACAGGGCTTGGAGTATCAGGAGCTGTGATTTGTGCAATGGGCATAAGAATGCTTAATAAGGCTGTTTTGGCGGAAAAAATTTCTGATCCAGCACAAATCCTGCATTATGTCTCACAGCAAGTTGACGATTATCTTAACTCCCGTAATATCCACGAACATTTCGAACTCATTAGCATTTCTCTTATAAAGTTCGATATCAAAACCCGTACTCTGGAATTTTCTGGAGCTAAACTGCCCGTGTATTTTATTCCAAAAGTTAAACCTAAAATCCCTGAAGGATATGAGAATAAACTAAAACTACATCATCACGAAAAAGTTACATTATACGAACTTCACCCTGAAAAGAAACCTATTGGTTTGCTGGCTAAACACGTGGAATTCAAAACTGTTAAACTCAAAATCGATTCACAATTCACTGTCTATCTGTTCACTGATGGCTATTACAACCAATTTGGCGGTGAATTTGACGAAAAATTTGGCAGAAAAAAATTCCGCAAACTTATTATGGACATTAGCCATCTGCCACTGACTCAGCAGCGAGAAAAATTATTAGACACTTTTTACCAATGGAAAGGCGAACACGAACAAACTGACGACGTTACAATAATCGCACTTAAATTCTAAAAACAATGAATGCGTGGATTGTTTCTATCGGTTACGAACTACTTATGGGACAGGTAGTTAACACTAATGCCGCTTATCTTGGGCAGCGACTTACTACACTGGGATTTGACGTACAAAAAATTGTAACTATTTCCGACCAAATCGAACAAATCGAACAAACCTTGCAACAGGCACAAAGCCGAGTCCACCTGGTCGTGGCTACAGGTGGACTCGGCCCTACATCGGACGATTTGACCAAAAAAGCACTTGTGGACTTTTTTGGCGGAGATTTACAGTTAAACCAACAGGCACTTGAACAGGTAAAACGTTTTTTGCAATTGCGCGACCAACAGCTCACGCAATTGCAGTACGAACAAGCTATGGTGCCGTCTTCTGCTCGCGTAATACCCAATCCTTACGGCACAGCCCCCGGTCTTTGGTTTGAGCAGGGCGGTACTGTATTTGTCTTTATGCCGGGCGTGCCATTTGAAATGCAGCAGATGTTCGAGCAAAACGTTGAGCCTTTGTTGCGTCGATATTTTGACTTACCGCAGGTTTATGTTCAAATCGTACATACTTACGGAAAGCTGGAGGCGCAATTAGCTGAGATTTTGAAAGACTTTGAGGCGCAGTTGCCGCGGCAGGTGAAATTAGCTTATTTGCCATCGCCCGAGGACATTAAGATAAAGCTGTGGACTTATGGCCCAGATGCTAATGAAATACGCGACCTGGTCGAGGAACAGGTCGCCAAATTGCGCCGTATTTTAGGCGATACGGTCTGGGGTGTGGGTGATGTGACAATGCCGCAGGTTGTTTTGGACTTATTCGTAAATCATGGATTGACACTGTCAACGGCAGAGAGCTGCACAGGCGGAAATATTGCCCATTTGATAACATCGGTTTCTGGTAGCTCGCAGTATTACAAAGGTACGGTTGTAGCGTATTCCAACGAAGTGAAAAAGTCGGTTTTACGAGTCTCGGCTCAAGATTTAGATAAATTTGGAGCGGTGAGCCAGCCGGTAGTAGAACAAATGGCACAAGGCGTTCGTAGTTTGTTGAAAACGGATTTTGCTGTGGCCACTTCGGGAATCGCAGGTCCGACGGGCGGCACACCTGAAAAGCCTGTGGGAACAGTCTGGATAGCTGTGGCAACGCCTGAACGCGTTTTTTCGAGTAAGTTCAGGTTCGGTAATAGGCGGGATATAAATATTCGTAAAAGTTCGGCGATGGCTTTGTATCAATTGATTTTGCGGGTAAAGCAGTATTTGGGTTTGGCTAAGTGAGATTAGCTGCAGTTAGCGAATTTTTTGATTTTGGAGATGAGCTGGTTGGGGTTGCGTTGTGTGTCCCAGGAGATATGAGCTTGAAGGTAGAATTTTTCGCGTTCAGAAAGCAGGTCAGACAGGTATTTTTGTAAGTCGTAGATATTCTGGAAATTGCTGATTAAAGGTCGGTTTTGTCGCTCATTCCAGAGACGGCGTGCAAGTATTTGCGGGTCAGCTTTTAGATAGATTGTAAGTCCGTTGTCTTTCATCAATTGAGCATTATCGAAAAAACAAGGTGTTCCGCCTCCAGTGGCAAGTACAAAGTTGTCTTGCGAAGCGATTAGTTTCTTGAGAGTTTTGTGTTCTATTAATCGAAAGAACTCTTCTCCACGCTGGGAGAAGAGTTCCGAGATGGTTTTATTTGTTGATTTTTCGATGATTTGATCTAAATCTAAAAATCGAAATCTCATTTGACTTTGTTCCATGAGCTTAAGCAGATGGGTTTTGCCGCTTCCCATCATTCCCCAGAGAAAAATTCTCATTTTTTGTGCTTTTTCTTCTTTTTTTCGTGCATATAAACTTCTCGTCCACCAAGGATAACACCGCCAATTAACAAGGCAAAAAGTCCTCCGTCAATTGGAATAGGTTCAGGTGTAGGCGGTGGTGGTTGGGCCTGACCAACGTAAATAAATACCAGCAATAAAACGATTAATGCCAAAAATTTTTTCATTGTGCTTTGAGTTTATTGTGTTAAAGATATTTGGGCAAAGTTAGAAAAATGTTCTTTAAACAAGAATGTTTTATTTAAAATTTTTAGACCGACTGGTCGATTATGCTTTTAATTTATAACTTCAAAAACTTTGCAAAAGTTGCATTTTTTTTGATATTTTGATAATGTTTTTGGTGAATAAACATTAAACTTTGTAATTATGTCCATTTTGATAAAGAACGCAAATATAGTCAATTACGATCAAAGCTTTGTTTCTGATATTTTAATTAACGAAGGCAAGATTGTAAAAATTGCCCCTGTTATTGACCAACGAGTCGATAAAATTATCGATGCAAAAGGGAAATACGTTATCCCGGGCGGTATAGACCCGCATGTCCATTTTTGGTTGCCAACTTTTGCCGGTCGTACTGCTGATAACTTTTATACAGGTTCAAAAGCAGCTATTTGGGGTGGAACAACTACTGTAATTGATTTTGTCACACCTTTACATGGTCAGTCGTTGATAGATGCTTATTTTGAGCGAAAAGCAGAAGCAAAGGATGCTTTGACCAATGTTCATTTACACGTCAGTCCAATAGAATGGACTGATTTGACCGCAGAAGAAATGGAGAAGTTGGTTCGAGAATACGGAGTTACGTCTTTTAAGGTTTATATGGCTTATAAAAAATCAATAGGAATCGACGACGCCACGCTGATTAATGTTTTGGTTAAAGCAGCTGAACTTGACGCATTGGTTATTGTTCATTGCGAGAATGACGAAATCATTGAATATTTGCGCCAGGAGTTTATTTCTCAAGGCAAAACAAGCCCTAAATATCATCCGCTTTCCAGACCGGACGATGCCGAAGCCGAAGCAATTAACCGTCTCGCTACTTATGCTAAAGTCTTGAATGTGCCTGTTTATGCTGTACATGTTTCGACTCAAAAGGGAATTTCGATAATTAAAAACGCACGGGAGCAGGGCGTCGAGTTTTACGCAGAGACCTGTCCTCAGTATTTGGCTTTGACTGATGAAGTCTATGACCAGCCATTTGAGCAATCAGCAAAATATGTTATGAGTCCACCTTTGCGCAAAGACCATGATCGACAGGCTTTGTGGGAAGCTGTGGCAGATGGTACTGTCTTTACAATTGGTACAGACCACTGTTCGTTTACCATGGAGCAAAAACGCATGGGACTTCACGATTTCACGCATATCCCAAATGGTGCTGGCGGAGTAGAGCATAGACTGGAGTTGCTTTATACCTTAGGTGTTGAAAGTGGAAAGATTAACATGCAGCGGTTCGTAGAAATAACTTCTTATAACGTGGCCAGGCTTTTTAAACTGAAAAATAAAGGTTATCTTGCAGAAGGTTATGATGCAGATTTAGTAATCTGGAATCCTGATTATGAGCATGTTATCAGTGCCAAAACACATATAATGAACACCGACAATAATATTTACGAAGGATTCCTGGTAAAAGGCCAGGCTCAAACCGTTATCGTAAATGGCAAGATATTGAAGATTGACGGGCATTTGCTAATTTAAACGATAAAATTTGCTTATTTTAACATCCTGCTTTAAAATAAAACGCATTAAAATTTTGAACAAAGTAAAAAAAAGATTAGTTTTGCAAGCCGAAACCTAATTTAAAACAGAAAACTAATGTCACGCAGATGTCAGATAACAGGTAAGCGACCATTAGTAGGAATGAACGTTTCACACTCGCATCGTCGTACAAAGCGTCGTTTTTTACCAAATCTTCAGGAAAAACGCTTTTATTTAGCAGACGAAGGTCGCTGGATAAAGCTTAGAGTTTCAGCAGAAGGCATGCGCCTTATTAAGAAAATCGGACTTAAAGCTGCTTTAGAACGTGCTAAAGCCAAAGGCTACATCGATTCTTACTAAATCTTTTGATTTAAACTTAAAAAACTTAGAAAATGGCTAAGAAAAAAGGCAAAAAAAAGAAGGCCGACCGCATTCAGGTTATCCTTGAATGTACGGAACAAAAAAAATTAGGAGTACCGGGAATCTCAAGATATTACACAACCAAAAATAAACGTAATACTCCCGGGCGTCTGGAACTTATGAAATATAACCCTTATCTCAAACGTTATACACTTCATCGCGAAGTTAAATAAAAATTCTTTTAACCATGGCTAAGAAAGTCGTTGCTAAACTTAAGACCGGTAAAGAAGGTCACGGTATCACCAAAATAGTTAAAATGGTACGTTCGCCAAAAACTGGCGCTTACATCTTCAAAGAGAAAATCGTTGATGCCCAGAAAGCTAAAGAAGAACTCAAAAAACTGGGCAACTAATTTACTTTGCTTCTTTACGCTAAATATCAGCGAAAGCGGACGGCTGCCCTTACCGCGGGCAGCCGTCCGCTTTTTTCGTCAAATTCTGCTTGCCTTTTGCATGTGATTGGTGTATTATTCAAAAAAAATTTGCTGTCATGAAAAAAATTACTGCTTTCCTTCTGTTACTGCTAAGTCTTTCAGCTGCTTTTGCACAAGACCTTCCGCTTCTCATTGACGAAGAATTTAACGATAATCGTTTTGACTGGACGGTCGGCAAAAACTCTTACGCAAATATTTCCATTCGTAATGGCAGGTATTCAATTGCTTTTAACATAAGTTCGGGGTACCTTTATCGTTCGTGGAATACCCTTTACCAGACGCAGCAGTTGAAGCAAATGCTTATCGAGGTAAAACTAAAGCAGGTTAGCGGCGACCCTACTCAGTATTTTGGCATAATGTGGGATAGCGACCATGATTCGTTGACCAACGAGTTTTTTATTTCGTGCGATGGCTATTATAAAATACGTACAAAAGATTTTGAGGGAAATGTGCGTACAATTGTTCCCAGTACGCGTACTTCAATTATTAATCCATTTGGGCAGTACAACGTATTGAAAATTTATCGTCATGGCTGGTTTTATGACTTTTTTATCAATGGACATCCAGTAGCACGTGTCAAAGTTCCGAAAATGGGCGTTCATGGCGATGATTTAGGTTTTGTGCTAACTGGAAAAATGCGAATTGTAGCGGATTATGTAAAGATTTACGGCCAAACATACAAATTAAACATCGTACAAAATCCTATTAAGGCACAAAAAATCAATTTAGGCTCGAATATCAACACATCGCAAATTGAGCTGTCGCCATACATCACTGCAGACGGAAAAAAATTGTATTTTGTCCGTCGCAAAGATGATTCGGATGATGATGATATTTACGTTAGCCAATTTGTTAACGGACAATGGACAAAAGCTCAAAAATTGGGCGCACCATTTAATAACGATTGGAGTAATAGCATTGATTATGTTTCGCCTGATGGAAATTTATTCATAGTTTCAGGTGTATATGACCAGGGTAAGTACATTTCAGACATGGGTGTTTCTATGATTTATCGTAAATCTGACAATAGTTTTTCGCAGCCGCAGCAGATTGTAATTTCTGACTTTTTTAATGACTGGGATTATTACAATTTTACTTTTTCACCAGACCGAAATATAATGATTATGGCGATAGAGGATGATCGTAATACTTTTGGTGGGTCAGATTTGTATGTAAGTTTTTTGCAGCCAGATGGGACATATTCGTCACCAAAAAATTTAGGTCCAGATATCAATACACCATTTAATGAGGGTACGCCTTTTCTGGCTCCAGACAACCGCACTTTGTATTTTAGTTCGAGTGGCTTTCCGGGATATGGTTGGCGTGATATTTTCGTAAGCAGGCGGTTGGACGATACCTGGCAGCATTGGAGCGAACCAGAAAATTTAGGTCCGTACATTAATACAGCTGGTTGGGATGCTTATTTCACTTTGGATGCTGCGGGAAAAAACGCTTATCTCGTTTCTGACCAAGGTGGATTTGGCCAGGAAGATATTTTTATGGTGCCTCTTAGCGAATCGGCACGGCCAAATCCCACAGCAGAAATTGTCTGCGTTGTTAAGGATTCAGTTACCGCTCAGCCAGTTTATGCAAGGATTTATTACAGCAAAAGTCAGAGTCAGCTCAAAGATTATACAATGTCAAATTCGCAAACAGGCGAGGCAAAGCTTGTATTACCTTTAGCTTCAGAGTATTACATAACTGTCATGGCAAAAGGCTATTTAAACAACACCCAGCGTCTTGTCTTGCCTGATGTTGACTCGTTGATAAATAGGCGGTTAGTCTTTTTAATGAAACCCATACAGGTAGGTCAGCAGTTTGTATTGTCGAATATTTATTTTCCTGCCGGCAGAGCAGAGTTTATGCCTAAATCTTATGCAGCGTTAGAGCGTTTGCTCAATTTTATGCGTTTGAATCCTGATGTAAAAATTTTAGTCTCGGGACATACAAATAATATAGGTGATTATCAAAAGCTTATGGAGCTTTCGCGTCGCCGTGCCGAAGCTGTTAAGAATTATCTAATTTCGCATGGTATATCGGCTGACCGTATTCAAACAGTTGGTTATGGTCCAAATCGTCCAATAGCAGATAATTCGACATTAGAAGGACGTCGTAAAAATCAACGGGTAGAAGTGAAGATTATTTCAAATTAAGCCGTTGGGAAGTCGGACAAAGACTTTTTTGTTTTTTTCGTCAAGTTTTACGATTTCGACAGCATTGACGGGTATAAGCACTTCTTGCTCAGCGGTTTGTACGACGATAAGAGGATTTTTAGGAATGTCCTGGGAATCGATGATTTGACCGGATTTTTGTGTGTTTTGGTCAATTAGCTGGTAACCAATGAGGTTGTCAATTCGTTTGAGGTCTAAATATTTTTTAGCGATGTATCTGGGTAAAAAGATTTGTTTGTGAGCTAATTGTTGAGCGTCATGTTCGCTATTTACCTGGTGGAATTTGATAATAGGCTTGAGGGCAGCCAGATTAGATTTGTCGTAATCAATAGAAAAAGGAATCAGCCAGCCGTTGATACGGACTAAGACTGATTCCTCTTTGAGTTTGAGTGGGTCGAATTTGAAGTTAGCTGTGACGTGACCTTTATATCCGTGAGGTTTAAGGATTTGCCCGATTTTGATTATATTTTCAGGGTCTAAAAATTTTTTCGCCTCACTAAAGGTCATTGGCAAAATTATTCAGATTTTTGCTCTTCAGCTTGTGCTTCTTGCTCTTGTTGTTGATTTTCTTCGGCTTCTTTCTGAGCTTTTTCAGCAAATTTTTTAGCTATTTCTTCAGCACGTTTTTGAGCTATTTTTCGTTCTTCTTCGATGATTTTAGCGGCTTTTTCTTTTTCTTTGTTTTTAATCTGTTCAGCTAACTTGCGCAGTTTTTCCTGTTTTTGTTTTTTCCACTCGTTGAATTTAGCATAAGCTTGTTCTTCAGTTAAAGCTCCCTTTTTAACGCCTTTGAGTAAGTGATAGAGGTATAATACTCCAGCTTTGCGTAAAAGAGAGCGCGCAGTATCGGTCGGTTGGGCGCCTACCTGTAACCAATAAACAGCCCGTTGTTCGTTAATCATAATGGTTTCAGGATTAGTGTTAGGATCGTAGATGCCCAACTTCTCGATGTGCTTGCCGTCACGCGGCGCACGGCTATCGGCTACCACAATCGAATATGTGGCAAGATGCCTACGGCCTCTGCGGGCTAATCGAATTCTTACTGGCATAATACTTAATTAAGTTTTAGGTTTTTAATGATTTAAAAAGCACGGCAAAGATAACAGCTTTTATTTTTAATAGCAAAAACTTTTGTGTATATTTTAGAAAAATTCATTTTTTTCGTTACAAGTAAAAAATAAACTTTCGCAGATATGAAAAGATTTTTGTTCATAATAGCGCTGTTTTCTGTGTTTACGGTTAAAGCTCAGTATTTCACAGATTCGCTTTTTAAACAACAAGCACAGCAATATTTCAAATCAATTTACTCCATTAACAAGCAAGCGCAGAACGAATTTAACAGTTTCTTATTGCTGTGGGACAATGATTTAGCTTCGTATCATAATGTGGTTTTAAACACTTTAAACACTCTTCACGAAAAATCATTTGATAAAAATAAATTATGGGATTACTTATTGATTACTAACCGTTTAGTAGGCTCAGGAAAAATAGAATTTTTTATTCAGTGGTCAAAACAGCTGCGAATTTTAGCAAACAACAAACCCTCAAAAGTGTCGTTTTACATCGGAGCGCTTAAAACCGTGGTTTTAGACAGTGTACTGACCTATAACGAGCAACTGCAATTCAAGGTTATAGACGGGCAATTTGATTTTACTTTCGACAAGTACCACAACGTAATTGTGAATCTCACATCTCCAGCTGATTTAATCATTACTTTCAAAGGCGATACTGTCGAGATTCAAAATACACAGGGCCAGTACTTTACAGGACAGCGATTTTGGCAGGGTACAGGCGGAAAAATACCATGGCGCAAGTTTAAAGACACAACAGAAAGTTATGTCATGTTGATTCAATATAAATTATTGCCAGGCGCTCACGACCAGTTGGTTGATAATGTGCGAATGACAATAAATACAAGTTTTATTAAGGTCAAAAATTTGCGAGGCAAGTTGCGTTTACGTTTTTCAGCTGACCCTCAAGTACAGAAAAAAAGCCCAATT
>WFZV01000042.1 GCA_015489395.1 Bacteroidales bacterium | reverse complement strand
ACCAAATTCTGGAAAGGCTAAAAACTATAGACCCTTATCTTATACTTTTGTTTGGCTCGTATGCTTATGGACAGCCAAATGAAGACAGTGACATTGACATTTTAGTAGTCACTAATGATGATTTTATGCCTCAAACACATAAAGAACTGTCCGATTATAGATATAATATCAGTAAACTTGTAATGGATATTGAAGAAAAATTTCCAGTTGATTTAATTATCTTTACAAAACCAATGTTCAAGCGTTTTATTGAACTTGGTAGCTCTTTTTCCAAAGAAATTCTAACAAAAGGAATAAAACTCTATGAAAGAAATAACCAGAGAATGGCTGAAATACGCTGAAAGCGATTTAGAAACGGCTAAAACTTTGTTGGATCATAAACCTATTACTAATAATATTGTCTATCATTCGCATCAGGTTGTAGAAAAGTGTTTTAAAGCCATTCTGGAAGAAAAAGACCAAACAGTGCCTAAAACTCACAATCTATTGACATTACATAATAAAATTCATCCATTTGTAGATTATACTGCTAACAAAAAATTACTAAATGATTTGAGTAAAATTTACATAGATACAAAATATCCCACTGAACTTGGCTTGCTTCCAACTGGAATGCCCTCTTTCGAAGAAGCCGTTAGCTTATACGAATTTGCAAAGGATATTTACGAAAAAACTGTGAAGTTTTTAGAAAAATAAAAACAAGCCGCCGTTTTGTGAATACTTATTTACAAAACTATCTCAATAAACCTCTCCACATAATCTACCAAAAATAAAGGCAGGTTGAGCAAGCCGTTTCTAAAACTTATATTCTGCAGGGAAAAACGAAGTTTAAGACGTGGATTATATTTCCTGGCATAAGAAAGCAAACTCCTGGAACGTACATTTTCTGACGCTTTTACCTCTACTGGAATTATGTCACTTCCATATTGAAAAACAAAGTCAACTTCTGCCTCATTGCCTGAGTTCCAGTAATAAATTTCATCCTGCAACCTTACTTTTAAGGATTGTAGTACAAAATTTTCTACGAGCGCACCTTTAAACTCTGTAAACTTACCATCACCCAGAGCAATTACTTCAGGCTTTAACCCCGACATTTGCCTCAAAATACCTACATCAAACAAGTAAATCTTAAATGCACTCAAATCAGTATAAGCACTAAGTGGTAAACCTGGTTTTGTGATACGGTAAACCTGATAAACAAGCCCTACCTGCTTCAGCCACATCAAAGCATTTTCATAATCTCTCGCCCTCGCCCCTTTCTTTACTGCGCTATACAAAAATTTTTTATTCTCCCGTGCAAGTTGTGATGGAAGTGACTGCCAGATATAATTAACTTTAGGGATGTCCGAAGTTTTAATATGTTTTGAGAAATCCAATCGATAAGAATTTAGAATATCCCTTAACACATTCTCAACCTCGCCAATGTCCTTTGTATCCAGATAAACACTTATTGCTTCTGGCATACCGCCTGTTATAAAATACTGAGTCAACTTCTCCCGGAGCATGCTAAAAAATACATCTGGTATAATTTCCAATTTATCCAGGCTTTCCAGATAATCCGCTAATCTATGGTCTGCAGCCCGGAAAAATTCTCTAAATGTAACAGGATACATTGTCATAAACTCCACCTGTCCTACTGGAAAAGACTTACCTCTGGACAAAGCCACACCAAGCAGCGAGCCCATGCCAAGAATTGGATATTCTGGCGCATTTTCTTTAAAGTATTTCAAGCTATTTATAGCCTCGTTACATTCCTGTATTTCGTCAAAAACTATCAATGTTGCGCCTGGACGAATAGGCTTTCCATGCAGAACAGAAAGATTGTCAATTATTCGTTTTGGGTCTTTGGTTATTTGAAAAAATTGGCTCAGCTCTGGCTGTTGTTCAAAATTGAAATAAGCCAGGTCTGGAAATTCTTTCTGTCCAAAATGTTTAATAAGCCATGTTTTGCCAACCTGGCGTGCGCCCTGCACAAGCAAAGGCTTACGATTTGTCTTATTTTTCCACTGTATTAGTTCGCCATATAATTCTCGCTCAATGAACATGTTTTTGTGCTTTTTCTTTAATCAAAAGTACCGATTTTGTGCAAAAATTACAAATTTATCTGTCGATCTTGTGCAAAATTGCACGTTTTTCGTACTTATTTTGTGCAAAATTTCACATTTTTCGTAGATAAATTATGATTTGGCGGGTACGCGGAGCTAATTTGTGCAAATTTGCAAGGATATTAGCGATTTTGGTTATGGCTTTTTGAAAATGTTTTTGAAAAAAGCCGCTAATTCGCCCAGGCCATAGAAAAAATGCCAAAGGAAATAGCCCACTACGACCAACAGCGGATTTGCTGAATATTTCTTTGAGTCTTTCACAGCAAAATAAGTTGCCAGAACAAAATACGCCGCTAATTCAGCTACAAAGAGATAAAAAAATATTCGAAAAAAGATACCGGCCAACGGCAGCATAAGCAAGCTTAACGTAAAAAACAATGGAACAAAATGCCGTAAGGACAAGCTTTTAAAAGTTTTTGTATAAAAAACAGTCAAAATGTTCCAAAACCCGGTCTTAAACGCATAAGAGACGAATTTTCTGAAATTCTGGCGCGGATAATAGTAAATTTTCAGCCACGGCAGCAAATAAATCTTGCCACCAGCCTGCTTAATACGCTTATTTAGCTCAATATCCTGGTTCCGCGCCAATCGCTCGTCAAAATATCCGATTTTGTCGAATAATTCCCTGCGCCAGCAGCCATACGGCACAGTATCAACTTCGAGCGGTTCCCCGGCTTTTTTTAGTCGAAACAAAGAATTGCCAACGCCAAAAAACGAACTAAGCACAACAGCTATTGCCCGGGCTGGCGGGGTGTTTTCTGGCGTGACAGAAAACACCCCGCCAACATTGTCGGCTTTCAAGCGCTCAAGCCATGTTACCAGGGTTGATATGTAATTGACCGGGTATTCTGAATGGGCATCGGCTCGCAGGATTATCTGGCCTTTTGCGGCACGTATGCCCATGTTTAGCGAAATAGGCGTAATTTTCTGTGGATTTTTCAAAAGACTGATGTTCGGGTGCTGTTTTTGTAAATTTTGTACGATTTGTGCAGTGCGGTCAGTGCTGTTTCCGTCCACAACAATGATTTCAAGCAAATCAGAAGGATAATCGTTTGAAAGCAAGGATTTCAAAGCACGTTCTATGTGATTTTGTTCATTATATGCTGGTATAATGACCGAAACCGATTTCATTCTATGGTGAGTTTTCGGGTTGTTGTGTCGATTTCCTGTATTTTAATTTTCATGGTAAAAGGCGGTAAAATAGGTTCGACAATTTCCGGCCATTCCAGCAGACAAAGGTCTCCGCTATACAGAATTTCCTCGGCACCAACGTCCAGTGCTTCTTTAAGAGTTTCGACGCGGTAAAAGTCAAAATGAAAAATTATTCGTCCTTTTCGTGTAACATATTGATTAACAATAGCAAACGTAGGGCTTTGTACTGTATCGACCACACCTAATTGACGACAAATTTCCTTAATTAAAGTAGTTTTTCCAGCGCCCATTTGACCGTAGAAAGCAAGTACAGGCAAATCGTTTTTATTGGCATAATCCAGTAATTTTTGAGCTGTTTGTGGCAGCTGGCTTAAATCATATTGCAATTGCATAATTATCTGGTTTTCATTTCAATAAGCGGGATAAGCATTTCTTCAAGCGAAATTCCGCCATGCTGGAAAGTATCTTTATAATAATTGACGTAATGATGGTAATCGTTTGGGTAAACGAAAAAGTCATCGCCTAAGGCAAAGATGTAAGTTGAAACAATATTTGACCGCGGCAAGCCTGCTTTTTCTGGGTAGAGAACTTCAAAAACCTTTTTAGCCGGGTAGTTAAGGTTTTTACCCTGCTTATACCTGATATTCGTAGAAGTCTGGCGGTCGCCTATAACTTTTATAGGGTTTGTAACGCGAATAGAGCCATGGTCAGTGGTTAAAATTATTCGTACATTGTGCTGCGACAGTTGTTTAAAAAGCTCAATTATAGACGAATGTTCGAACCATGAACGTGTTATGTCCCGGTATGATTTTTCGTCTTTGGCAAGCTCTTTAATCATCTGGACGTTTGTTTTGGCGTGGGACATCATATCCACAAAATTATATACGATCACGTTTAAATCGTTCTTCAACAGGTTTTTAAGATTTTGCAAAACTCTGGTACCATGTTGGTCGTTAAAAACTTTATTGTACGAAAATTTAACATCATAGGAATACCGATGTAATTGTTTTTCTAAAAGCTGCGCTTCAAAATCGTTTTTATTTCCCGGGTCAGTGTCGTCTCGCCAATATTCTGGGTAATAGCGTTTAATGTCAATTGGCAATAAGCCAGCAAAAAGAGCGTTACGTGCATATTGGGTTGCTGTTGGTAAAATGCTAAAAACCAGGCTTTCGTACTCAATATCGACCAAATCTCTAAGCAAAACGCGAATTTCACGCCACTGGTCAAAACGAAGATTGTCAATTACGATTAAAAATACTGGCAAATGATCTTCAAAATAAGGGAAAACACGATCACGTAAAACCTCGTGAATCATTAACGGATGTTCGTCGGCAATCCAGTTAAAATAGTTGTCTTTGACGAATTTAGCAAAAAGTTTATTAGCTTCTTTTTTTTGGGAATATAAGATTTGTTCCAGCACATTGTCAGAAATTTCCTCAAGTAAAAGTTCCCAATGTACTAATTTTTTATAAATTTCAATCCAATGATTCCAGTGATATGCTGAATTAATTTCTTCGCTTAAAGACATAAATTCTTCCCTAAACCGCACTCCAAGACGATTTGTCACCAGATCACGCTGATAAACGTTCTTTTTAATCGATAATAAAATTTGCTGTGGTTTAACTGGTTTTATCAAATAATCAGCTACCTGCGAACCAATGGCTTCGTCCATAATCTCCTCATCTTCTGCCTTGGTAATCATGACGATAGGAGTATCCGGTGCCAGTTCTTTGAAATAAGGCAAAGCCTGCAGTCCGCTTAAGCCAGGCATATTTTCGTCCAGAAAAATTATATCAAACTTGTCCTGCTCTAAAATATCAAGAGCATCGTGGGCATTTGTCACCGGTATAACAGTATGACCTTTTTGCTCCAAAAACATTATATGGATATTGAGCAAATCAACTTCATCATCGACCCAGAGTATTTTAACTCCTCTGCTCATAAACTGCTTTTTTAACGATTATCGTCTTCCCCGATAGGTGCAATTTATAAATTTTTATCATAACTCACAAAATATTGTAACCATAAAAGGCACTAAGATAGTCAAAATTAGACCATTAAAAACCGACAGTATAGCGTATTGCTTACCGCTGTATTGCGTAATAATTGGCAAAGTGGTATCCATCGATGTTGCTCCACCTGATAAAATCGGTGCTAAAGGTCCAAAAAAACGTACAAAAACAGGCGTTAAAAGCAATGTCAAAAGTTCACGGAAAATATTTGCTAATAAAGCTAAAACCGCCATTGTATCGCCCTTAAAATCTGCAATTATTATGCTCGATAAGCTGTAATATCCAAATCCCGAAGCTATTGACAGAAGATTTTTTAAACCAATAAACTTCCAGAACAGCCACAAAATCAAAACTCCCAAATAAGTGCCTAAAATCGTACCAAACGGCAATAAAAGCAATCTCCACGATGACTTGCGTACTAATTCCAAAGACCGCGGATCAAGCCCAATTATTAAACCGACCAAAAACATTAAAACATACAAAGCATAAGAGCTTAAATCGTGATTCAACATATAATCCGGCAAAAAGTGCTTATAGCCTAAAAATACGCCCAATGCAAAAAATGCCAGAATCTTTAAACTTCCGCTCATAACACCTGCTTTTAATCAAAAACATGAGAAAAAACTTCCAAATCCTGCGAAAATTTAAATTTTTACCTTTTTGTTTTGTAATTTAGCTTACGTAATAATTTAAAAACAAACCTAAAAAATCGTTAAAATGCTCATAATCACAAACATATCAAAATTAATAGGCATCCTTCCTGAGCAAACTCTACTGCTCAAAGGCCAACAAATGCAACAACTCAACATCTTAGAAAACGCTTATTTAATCATCGACGACCAGGGATTTATCCATGATTTTGGTACAATGGACCAGCTCAATTTAGACAATTACAAAAATTCTACAGACCTTGAAATAATGCAACTGTCTGACCGCCAAATGGTTTTACCCGGCTTTGTGGACAGCCACACACACATCGTCTTCCCTGCCTGGCGAGAAATTGAATACGTGATGAAAATCAAAGGCATGACATACGAACAAATAGCCCAACAAGGCGGCGGAATACTCAACACTGCTAAAAAAACTCAAAACGCCACAGAAGACGAACTTTTCAAAGCTGCTGCCGAACGAATTAAAGAAGTCATCAGTTTAGGCACAACTGCACTGGAAATCAAAAGCGGCTACGGACTTACAACTGAATCAGAACTTAAAATGCTGCGTGTCATCAAACGACTAAAACAAACCTTCCCAATCACAATCAAAGCTACTTTTCTGGGCGCTCACGCTATTCCGTTGCAATACCGCGACAATCCCGATAAATACGTGGACATCGTCATCAACGAAATGCTACCTGCAGTTGCGCAGGAGCAACTCGCTGAATACGTGGATGTTTTCTGCGATAAAGGCTTTTTCACCCAGCAACAGACCGAGCGAATCCTTGACGCTGCTGCCCGCTACGGACTAAAACCTAAAATCCATGCCAACGAACTTGGCTTTACTGGCGGCGTACAAGCTGGCGTCAAATACAATGCTGTGTCTGTCGATCATCTCGAATACATTGGCACAAAAGAAGTCGAAGCCCTGCTAAACAGCAATACAATGCCTACCCTGCTGCCGGCAACTTCGTTTTTCTTAAACCTGATTTACGCACCTGCCCGTAAAATGATTGACAGCGGCCTGCCAATCGCTCTGGCATCTGACTTTAACCCTGGCTCAAGTCCAAGCGGTAACATGAAATTCGTAATGTCCCTGGGTACGCTCAAATACAAGCTTTTGCCAGAAGAAGCGTTCAACGCTGTAACGATAAATGCAGCTTTTGCCTTAGAACTTAGCCAAACTCACGGCAGCATAACACGCGGCAAAATTGCAAATTTAATCATCACAAAGCCAGTGCCATCGTTCGAATTTCTTAGCTATTTCTTTGCCCATGATGTAATTGACAGCGTAATAGTTAAAGGCCAAATCTGGGATAAAAAAGCACAATGGTTTTAATTTCCGGAAGGGTTAAACTGCAACAAACCAATACAATAAGCCGCAGCCTTGCGTAGGTGCATCCGTTGATTTACGAAAAAGAAAATTATTCGCAGGGCTGCGGCTCTACGTCTAAAATAGCTTTAGCAAGCAGGTGGATTTTTCTTTTTCTCGCTGACAGTTTTTTCCAGCAGCATGGTCATCCAGCGTTCTAAAACTGCAAATACGTATTCGACCATGAATCCGGAGAGAAACGCAACAATCAAAGGTCCAAGGCTTTTGATCATAACAAATTCCTGCTGCTGCTTTAAATCGACCCAGAACACGCCAACAGCCAGACCTGCGATTGTTCCCAGGGTCAGACGTAAAATGTTGATAATGTTCGACTCTTTTGTAAACTGCAGCTTTTTAGTGGACTGTACCAGGTCTCGCAAAACATAAGCCAGAGCGCCAAGTAAGCCATAAAACAGCGGCAAAATGACAAGACCAAGGATAAGCAGGTAATTCTGGGCTTCCTGGATAATGCCAATATGTGTGTCGATAGTGGCTTCGGGAGTCGTCGGTGGAGCAGGTAGCCCGCCAGGATTGGCAGACTCTTGCTTTAATTCGCTCATACGTTTTTCAAACTGCCGTTCACTGAAAGTCAAGCGTTTAATCGTCCTGAGCCATTCTTCCAGAAGTTTTATAGCGTTGACTTTTTCTGAGTTTGCCTCATAAAGCTCATTAAGCAGTTTTTCTTTTTGCATTTCGATGTTCATGTTTGTTTGCTCTTCGCCGGCAATCATGTCCAATTGGTCTAATTGCTTCTCGATTTGCTTCATACGCTCATTTGCCATTTGTATGCGGTTAAGCCTGCTCGTTCCAATTGAAAAGATTATGTGTAAAAACACCATGATTAGCAATGTGATGATGGT
Organism: Bacteroidales bacterium; assembly: GCA_015489395.1. Lineage (GTDB taxonomy): Bacteria > Bacteroidota > Bacteroidia > Bacteroidales > S143-33 > S143-33. Next base: position 1,041 of record WFZV01000042.1, on the reverse strand, counting down.
AAAAATCGTATAAAACCTAACTGCTCGGTATGTCAGGGTATTACGCCGGGTTTTATGCATTAATTTTTGCCAGAAAGTAGGATGTTTAATTCTGGTTTCCTGGGCAGCACGCACAGCGTCCACAGTAACCGGGTAACTGCGACGGGCAAGGTTTTTATACACGAGCCAGAACTTTAGTTCTATTTCTGTGTTCCACTGTTTTTCCTGAAAAGCCCGCTTTGCTTCTGTAATTATAGCCACTTCTTCGGGTGATATTTCCAGTCCACTTTCTGCTGCGTGCATCAAAAGCAATTCGGCGTTAGTTATGGCATCTTCGACAACTTCCGACGGCGTAAGCGGAGCCTCTAAAATTGGACTTTTTTCAATGATTTTTTTCTGGTCACCGTTGCTATTTTGTGTTGTTTTTGTTTTCTTTTGGTCGCTGGGTTTAGACATAGATGTGTAGATTTATTTGCTTTTTGTAAAAAATAAATTGGCTTTTTAATAATAACGAAAATTTTTTCGTTTCAATTTAAACAAAATTCTAAAAAAATTTACAATGAAAAAATTTTTAAGCTTTTTAGCTGTATTTTTCTTTGTTTTAAGCACAACTTATGCTCAAAAAATTTTGGATTCCATCGATGTTGAGCATTATGATATACACCTTTTGATTGATTTAAACCACAAATTCATACAAGGACATTCTACTGCAAAACTGACTTCTGATTATGATTTAAACCGCATTGGGTTAAATTTGTGGGGACTGTTCATTGATTCGATTTTTATTGATAATCAAAAAATTACAAATTTCAACTACAACAGCAAAACAATATTTATCAATTACCCTTTAAAACAGCACGATACAATTAATCTTACGATTTTTTACCACGGAAATCCGCACCATGAACAGGATTGGGGTGGTTTTTATTTCTCAAAAACCGATGCTTTTAATTACGGCATAGGTCTAACAAGCACTCCGCCAGGACTTGCCCGGGCATGGTTCCCAGCCAACGATTTATTTACCGATAAAGCTACATTTGATTTTCACATAATCGTGGATAC